>DASUVU010000382.1:0-5469 GCA_036378815.1 Agromyces sp.
ATCGTCATGAAGGTGCGCACGTCGGCGAAGGACGACGTCGCCCGCGAGCTGCGCACGCGCCTCAAGCGATCGCTGGACGCGATGGACCTCCGGCTGCCCAGCCTGTCGAGCGTCGTTCCGACCGGCTTCGACGGCGCCACCCGCGTGAAGGGCGCGAAGCCGCCGAAGACGGCCCCGAGCGAGGTCGTCGACGAGGGTGGCCGCGCCCCGGGCCAGCCGGCGGCGAAGCCCCCGCGCCATGCGCCGCGGCTCTCGCGCGCGCCCAGGCCGCCGATCGAAGGGGGCACCCCGTGAACCAGCCGTCGTTCTACGAGACGGTCGGCGGCCGGCCGACGTTCGAGAAGCTCGTCACCGCGTTCTATCGCGGCGTGGCCGACGACCCGGTGCTGAAGCCCATGTACCCCGAGGAGGACCTCGGGCCCGCCGCCGAGCGCCTCACGATGTTCCTCGAGCAGTACTGGGGCGGACCGGGCACCTACAGCGAGCAGCGCGGTCACCCGCGGCTCCGACTGCGTCACCAGCCGTACAAGGTCAACCCCGACGCACGCGACCGCTGGCTGGCCCACATGCGCACCGCACTTGATTCGCTCGAGCTTCCCCCACTCGCCGAGGAGACGCTGTGGGACTACCTGCAGCGCGCGGCCTTCGCAATGGTCAACACGTTCGAGGACTGAGCACCGCAGCGCCAGAGCACCACCAGAGCACCGCCGCAACAACACCGCAGCAACACCGCAACCGCAATCGCACACCCGCACGACCCCGGCACCAGTCGCCCCACCACCCCAGACGAAGGAGTCCACGTGGCCGCCACCCCCGCATCCCGTCCTGAACCCGACGCGATCATCGTCGGCGCCGGCCTCTCGGGCCTCGTCGCCGCTGCGGAGCTCGTCGAGTCCGGCAAGCGCGTCGTCATCGTCGAACAGGAGCCCGAGGCGAGCCTCGGCGGGCAGGCGCACTGGTCGTTCGGCGGCCTGTTCCTCATCGACTCCCCCGAGCAGCGGCGCATGGGCGTGAAGGACTCGCTCGAGCTCGCCCGACAGGACTGGGCGGGCACCGCCGGATTCGACCGCGACGACGACGAGTGGGGTCGCCGCTGGGCCGAGGAGTACCTCCAGTTCGCCGCAGGCGAGAAGCGCGCGTGGCTTCGGGAGAAGGGCGTGCGCTTCTTCCCCATCGTCGGGTGGGCCGAGCGCGGCGGCTACAACGCGATCGGGCACGGCAACTCCGTGCCGCGCTTCCACATCACGTGGGGAACCGGACCGGGCGTGCTCGCTCCGTTCATCGCCAAGGTCGAGGCCGGCGCGGCGGCCGGGCTGGTCGAGTTCCGGCACCGCCACCGCGTCGATGAACTCGTGGTCGAATCGGGCGCGGTCGTCGGGGTGCGCGGTTCGGTGCTCGATTCGGATGCCGCGGGGCGGGGTGAGCCGAGCAATCGCGACGTCGTCGGCGAGTTCGAGCTGCGCGCTCCGGCAGTGGTCGTGGCATCCGGTGGCATCGGAGGCAACCACGACCTCGTGCGCGAGTTCTGGCCGAAGCGCATGGGCGTGGCGCCGACCCGGATGCTCTCCGGCGTCCCAGCCCACGTCGACGGCCGCATGCTGCCGATTGCCGAACGTGCCGGCGCGCGCCTCGTGAACGGCGACCGCATGTGGCACTACACCGAGGGGATCACGAACTGGGATCCGGTCTGGCCGCTGCACGGCATCCGAATCCTGCCCGGGCCGTCCTCGCTGTGGTTCGACGCCGAAGGGCGCAGGCTGCCGGTTCCCCTCTTCCCGGGGTTCGACACGCTCGGGACGCTCGAGCACATCGTGTCGACCGGTCACGCGCACTCGTGGTTCGTGCTGACGCAGAAGATCATCGAGAAGGAGTTCGCGCTCTCGGGCAGCGAGCAGAACCCCGACCTCACCGGCAAGGACCTGAAGCTCCTCGCCGACCGGCTCGGATCCGGCGCCCCCTCGCCGGTCGAGGCGTTCAAGCAGCACGGCGTCGACTTCGTCGTGGCCGACACCCTTCCAGAGCTCTTCGACGGAATGCGGGCGCTCTCCCCCGACGTGCCCATCGACACCGCCAACATCGAGCGAGAGATCGTCGCCCGCGACCGCCAGCTCGACAACGAGTTCTCCAAGGACCTGCAACTCACTGCCGTGCGCGGTGCCCGGAAGTACCGTGGCGACCGGCTCATCCGGGTCGCGACGCCCCACCGGATCCTCGACCCCAAGGCGGGTCCGCTCATCGCGGTGAAGCTGCACCTGCTCACCCGCAAGAGCCTCGGCGGCATCCAGACCGACCTGAGCTCGCGCGCCCTCGGCGCCGACGGCGTACCGGTGCCCGGGCTCTACGCGGTGGGTGAGGCCGCGGGATTCGGCGGCGGCGGCATGCACGGCTACCGCGCACTCGAGGGCACCTTCCTCGGCGGATGCCTCTTCACCGGCCGTGCGGCCGGGCGCTCCATCGCGCGCGGCTGAACCTCGTGACCTACGCCTTCAGCGTCCAGGCCTTGCGGCGAACAAGGATGTGGCCGCGCCGCGACGTGAGCCGCGTCCAGGGCCCGGTCTCGAAGATGCGCACCGGATCGTCGCCCAGGAATCCGAGGCTGAACGCGCCGAAGGCGGCTCCGGCGGGCACGTGCTCGATCCCGTCGACGCCCCGTCCCCAGACCTCGGATCGCACGCGCTGCACGAGCTGCTCGCCCGTGCCCTCGGGGATCGTCTTGGCGACCTCCTCGATGCCCGCACGGGCCGCGGACTCGAGCGTCGCGGCATCCGTCTCGCCCAATGGCCGCCACCCGCCTCTCGGCGGGGAGATGCCCGCCCACGTGACCGTGTTCACCTCGGGCGGCCGGGACATCGTCACCGGACGCGACTCGTCGTCGCCGAGCTCTCCCCGTGCACGGACGATGCGCTCGACCAGCGACCGCATGGGCACGACGGCGTCGAAGTCGTCGGTCTGGAAGAGCGCGAAGGTGCGCAGGCCGAGGACCGTGGGACTCTCGTCGAGGATGCCGCGCGGATACAGGATCGCCGTGTACACCGCGAGGATGCCGGAGCTCGCGACAAGGCGCACCGAGCCGTCTTCGAGGCGCCCGGCACGCTGCAGGTACGTATGGAGGTCGCCGAGCGAAAGGCTGTCCGCGAGCGTGAGTTGTCGAACCATCTGCTGTCTAAACTACCAAGGGAGCGCGGCCGCTCCGGCGGGCTGCGGTTCCGCCGGTGTCCGGGCGATCGATTGCCCATCGACCTGCCGCCCCACCGACACGGAGGAACGATGAACAGTCCCATCGACGGCCTGCTCAGCACGCTGGATCTCACCGACACCGGCGCTCGCACCACTGAGGACATCTTCACCGGGCCGTCGCAGTGGATGCCGCTCGGCCGCGTCTTCGGCGGCCAGGTGCTCGCGCAGTCGCTCATCGCCGCGATGCACACCGTTCCCGACGAGCGCGTGATCCACTCGATGCACGGGTACTTCCTGCGGCCGGGCGATGTGCAGCATCCGATCACCTTCTCGGTCGACCGCCTGTACGACGGCCGCTCGTTCTCCACGCGGCGTACCCACGCGTTTCAGAACGGCGACCCGATCCTGTCGCTGATCGCCTCGTTCCAGAAGCGCGATGAGGGCCTCGAGCACCAGATCGCGATGCCGACCGACCTGCCCGACCCCGAGAGCCTGCCGACCACGGCCGACGTGCTGGGCGAGCTCGACCACGATGTGGCCAGGTACTGGTCGACCGAGCGCGCGTTCGACGTGCGGCACATCGACTCCCCCATCTACCTCGGAGTCGAGGGTGCCCACGTGCCGCATCAGGCGGTCTGGATGAAGGCCTTCGGGCGACTGCCCGACGACCCGAACCAGCACCGTGCGGCACTCGCGTACGCGAGCGACTACTCCATCCTGGAGCCCGTGCTGCGGGCGCACGGTGTCGCCTGGGCGACACCCGACCTGAGGATCGCGAGCCTCGATCACGCGATGTGGTGGCATCGCGATGCGCGGGTCGACGATTGGCTGCTCTACGTGCAGGAGTCGCCCTCCGCGAGCGGAGGGCGCGGTCTCTCGCTCGGTCGCATCTACACTCGCGACGGCGTGCTCGTCGCGAGCGTCGCCCAGGAGGGCATGGTGCGGGTTCCCCACCCCGAAGCATTCGACTGAGTGAATGATGTGGGTTCCGCCTCACCACGCCCCGGGTGCGCCACAATGACCAGACGGGCGTGCGGTCGGCGCGAGAGCTATGAGCGGGAGCGAGGAATGCGATGACGGATGCCGCGAAGATGACCCGTCGCACGGTGCTGACGATCGGATCCACCGGCGCCATCGGGAGTGCGCTCGTCCTGGCGGGGTGTACGCCGTCGTCACCGTCGGACTCCTCGACCGCTGCCAACCCACCGACCTCGCCCGCCGAGGTCGAGACCGACGCGCCGTCGGCCGGAGGCTCGGCCCCCGACGCGCCGGCCCTCGGCGAAGACGTCGCCGCCTTGGCTGACGTTCCGGTGGGTGGCAGCATCGACGCGACGATCAACGGGGAGCCCGCGCTCGTCGCACAGCCGACCGCCGGCCAGGTCGTGGCGTTCAGTGCGATCTGCACGCACCAGCAGTGCGTGGTCGCCGCGGCCGGCGACGAGTTCCACTGCCCGTGCCACGGGTCCACCTACGATGCCGCCACGGGCGACGTGCTGAACGGACCTGCTCGGAATCCTCTGCCGCGGATCGACGTCGCCGTCTCGGGCAACCGCATCGTCGCGGCGTCGTGAATCGTCGCGGTGCTCGAAGCGGGACGGGCAGGCAGCGCGGGTCGCGTCAGCTGCGGCGGAAGGCGATCGGGTCGCCGAGGTAGGGCTCCCAGGCCGCGCGTTCGCGGTCGTCGATGCGACGGGGCCGCTGGGTGCCGGTGTCGACGAGCACGATCACCGTGACGGCTCGGGTGTACAACACCCGCGGCTCGACGCCCACGGGCGAGTAGACCTCGTAGCAGACGTCGAGGCTCGCGCCTCCCATGCGCCCGATCCACATCTCGATGTCGAGTGGCTGCCGGTGGTACGGGATCGGTGCGAGGTACTCGATCTCCTGTCGTCCGATCAGGGTGATCGTGTTCGTGCCCGGAGTCGCATCGATGACCGCGGTCGACGCGCCGACCGCATGCTCGGGCGTGTCGTCGCTCACCCAGAACGCCTGGATGCGAGCCTCCTCGAGGAGGCTCAGCATCCGTGCGTTGTTCACGTGGCCATAGGCGTCGAGATCCGACCAACGCAGCGGCGTCGGCACGTGCAGCCGCACGTCAGTCCCTGGTGAGCTTGCGATACGCCGACCGATGGGGCTTCGCCGCCTCTGGGCCGAGCCGCTCGATCTTGTTCGCCTCGTAGCCCTCGAAGTTGCCCTCGAACCAGTGCCAGTACGACGGGTTCTCATCGGTGCCCTCGTAGGCCAGGATGTGGGTCGCGATGCGGTCGAGGAACCACCGATCGTGCGTGATCA
>DASUVU010000383.1:0-10345 GCA_036378815.1 Agromyces sp.
CGATGAGCGAGTGGAACAGCCGTCGGGAGAGCATCGAGAAGTGGTCATCCTCGATCACGAGCACGTACGGATGCGCGCGGAGCACGGCGCGCAACTGCTCGGCGCGGGCCTCGCTCAGGCTCGCGCCCGTCGGATTCTGCGCGCGGGGTGTGCACACGATGGCACGTACTCCCTGGTCGAGCGCGGCGCGCAGCCCTTCGACGGTCATGCCCTCGTCGTCGACCGCCACCGGTACGGCGCGGTATCCGCCCACGCGGACCGTGTGGATGCTCGTGAGGAAACAGGGATCCTCGAGGGCCACCGCGTCGTCACGCACGAGCGCCTGGGCGAGGAGACGCTCCACGGCGTCGGCCGCGCCGCTCGTGATCGTCAGGCGCAGGTCCTCACGACCGAGGTCCGATCGCATCCAGGCCTGGGCCCAGCGCTCGAGGCCGGGATCGATGAGGGTCTCGCCGTAGAGCACGGGCTTCCCCGCCACCTGCGCGAGCACGCGAGACGGGTCGGGGATGAGGTCGGGGTCGGGATTGCCGGTCGCGACGTCGCGGAGCACGTTGTCGGCGGCGAAGCCCTCCTGCGGCACGGGGGAGTGGTCGACCACGTGGGTGCCGCCGCGCCCGCGGGTGACGACGACCCCCGCCTGGGTGAGCTGCCGGTATGCCGCCACGGCGGTGTTGCGATTCACGCCGAGCGTGTCGGCCAGCGTGCGCACGGGTGGGAGCGGCTGGCCCGGAAGCAGTGCGCCGCGCTCGATCAGCGCGCGCACGCTGTCGGCGATCTCGGCGGCCGCTCGGCCGGAGATCTCGAGGGTCGATTCATCATCCATGACTGCTCCGTGGTGGGTCGCGGTCCATGCTACCGTTTGGCCTAGGCCAAGCAATCGGATTGGCCGAGAGCCTGCGTGCATGCGCGCCCTCCACCGAAGGGAACCCCCAGATGAGCACTGCCGAGACCGGCTCCAGCCGCGTGAAGCGCGGCCTCGCCGAGATGCTGAAGGGCGGTGTCATCATGGATGTCGTCACCGCCGAACAGGCGCGCATCGCCGAAGACGCCGGCGCCGTCGCCGTCATGGCGCTCGAGCGCGTACCGGCCGACATCCGTGCACAGGGCGGCGTCGCCCGCATGAGCGATCCCGACCTGATCGACGCGATCATCGCCGAGGTGTCCATCCCGGTGATGGCGAAGGCCCGCATCGGCCACTTCGTCGAGGCGCAGGTGCTGCAGGCGCTCGACGTCGACTACATCGACGAGTCCGAGGTGCTCTCACCCGCCGACTACGTGAACCACATCGACAAGTGGTCGTTCAACACTCCGTTCGTCTGCGGTGCCACGAATCTCGGCGAGGCGCTTCGTCGCATCAACGAGGGCGCGGCGATGATCCGCTCGAAGGGCGAGGCCGGCACCGGCGACGTCTCCGAGGCGACGAAGCACATCCGCAAGATCTCGGGCGAGATCAACCAGCTGAAGTCGATGACTCGCGACGAGCTCTACGTCGCCGCGAAGGAGTTGCAGGCACCCTACGAGCTCGTGCTCGAGGTCGCCGAGACCGGGAAGCTCCCGGTCGTCCTCTTCGTCGCGGGTGGCGTGGCAACGCCGGCGGATGCCGCGATGATGATGCAGCTCGGCGCCGACGGCGTGTTCGTGGGCTCGGGCATCTTCAAGTCGGGCAACCCCGAGCAGCGTGCCGCCGCCATCGTGAAGGCGACCACGTTCTACGATGACCCCTCGGTCATCGCAGACGTCTCGCGAGGCCTCGGCGAGGCGATGGTCGGCATCAACGTCGGCGACCTGGCGGCCCCGCACCGCCTCGCCGAGCGCGGCTGGTGACGACGAACCTCCGAAGCGAGTCGCTGGCGGCAGCCGGCAGCGCGGCCCACCCGGGCCCGCGGGTCGGCGTCCTCGCGCTGCAGGGCGACTTCCGCGAGCACGCGCGCATCCTGACCCGCCTCGGTGCGCAGGTGTCCCTCGTCCGGAGGCCCGAGGAGCTCGACGCGGTCGATGGCCTGGTCATCCCCGGCGGCGAATCGAGCGTCATGGACAAGCTGTCGCGCACGTTCGGCCTCGCCGAACCGTTGAAGGCCGCGATCGCCGACGGGATGCCGGTGTACGGCACGTGCGCGGGTCTCATCCTGCTCGCAGACACCCTTCTCGACGCCATCGTCGGGCAGCAGAGTCTCGGCGGACTCGACGTCGTGGTGCGCCGAAACGCGTTCGGCTCGCAGAACCAGTCGTTCGAGACCGACCTCGATGTTCCCGCCCTCGGCGAGCAGCCGGTGCATGCGGTGTTCATCCGCGGTCCGGTGGTGGAGTCGGTGGGGGAGAAGGCGACGGCGCTCGCCTCGCTCGCCGACGGCCGCGTCGTCGCGGTCGAGCAGGGCAACCTCCTCGGCACGAGCTTCCACCCCGAGATCCAGGGCGACGTGCGATTCCACGAGTACTTCCTGGCGAAGGTGCGCGCCGCGACGACCGCTGCCGCGTAGCGTGGTCAGGGCCTTCCCGGGTGCGATCGGAGGGAGGTCCCGGGTCCGGCCTGGTGCGGCATCCGCTTGGCTTGCCTGCCATGACCACTCGACTTCCCAGCACCGGTGCGCCAGCGCCCGCCACGATCCCCGCCACGACCTGTCGCAGCGATGAGGTCGTCGTCATCCACCGGCTCTTCCGGCAACTGTTCGCCGAGGCGCCGGCACTCGTGCGCGACGTCGCTCCCGGCGACGTCACTCGTGCAGCGCACGTCGCGAAGCACCTGCACGGCATCATCGCGCTGCTCCACGTGCACCACAGGACCGAGGACGAGTACTTCTGGGATCGCATGACCGAGCGCGCGCCGGCCTGCGGACTCCATGTCGCGCTGATGCGGCGCCAGCACGGAGCGGTGTCCGACCGGCTCGATGTAGCGGACGCCCTGGTCAGCAGTTGGGCGGGCGAAGCGAATCCCGCGACCGCCGAGCGTCTCGCGGGCGAGCTCGATGAGATCGACCGCCTGCTCGTCGAGCATCTCGCCGACGAGGAGCGCGACGCGTTCCCCGTGCTCGACGCGATCCTCTCGGACGCGGAGTGGGACGACATCCACAAGCACGCGCAGCGTCACAAGCCGCCACTGCCGATCTTCGTACTCCTGGGGCTCATGATCGACAGCATCCCGGAGCCCGAGCGCGACGCCTGGTTCCAGAAGGAGCTGCCCGCGCCGATCCGCGTGGCGTACCGCCTCGCCGGGCGACGCCGGTACGAGCGGGCGCTCCGACGGCTCCGCCCCGACCGGTCCCGCGCGGCGGCTCCCGCGATGGCGTGACTGCGGCTTGATGGCGGCCCAGCCCAGCCGGGCCGCGAGTAACGTCGAGAGCGTGACCAGCTACATCGCCCTGCTCCGCGGCGTCAACGTCGGCGGCATCACCGTCAAGTCCGCCGATCTCGCGGCGCTGTTCGAGGAGTTCGGCTTCGAGGGCGTGCGCACCGTGCTGGCGAGCGGCAACGTGGTGTTCGAGACGTCCAAGAGGGAATCGCACGCCGCACTGAAGCGGCGCATCGAGCAGGGTCTGCGTGACAGCTTCGGCTACGACGCGTGGATCATCCTGTTGACGCGGGCCGAGCTCGAGGGGGCCATCGAGGGATTCCCGTTCGATGCGGATGACGCACGACGGCAGCCCTGGGTGATCTTCGTCTCCGAACCCGCCGTCCTCGACGAACTCATGCAGGCGGCCGATGACGTGGATCCCGATATCGACCCGCTCGCTGCCGGCGACGGCGTCGTCTACTGGAATCCGGTCAAGGGCACGTCGGTCCAGACCCCGTTCTCGAAGATCCTCGGCAAGGCCAGGTACAAGCCGGTGACGACGAATCGCAACCTCCGCACCCTGCGGAAGATCCTCGGCTGACCCGGCGTCTCCGCGGCATCCGCCCGTCGATCCAGAGGGCGCCGCAGCCGCTGCCTTAGAATGGTCTGTCGGCGGGCCGACCCGCCGCGAAGCTACTCAGGAGACGCATGTCAGGGCATTCCAAGTGGGCCACGACCAAGCACAAGAAGGCGGTCATCGACGCTCGCCGGGCCAAGTCGTTCGCCAAGCTGATCAAGAACATCGAGGTCGCCGCGAAGATCGGCGGCGCCGACCTGTCGGGCAACCCCACCCTCGTCGACGCCGTGCAGAAGGCGAAGAAGACCTCCGTACCGAACGACAACATCGATCGCGCCATCAAGCGCGGCGCCGGGCTCACGGGTGAGTCGGTCGAATACACCACGATCATGTACGAGGGCTACGGCCCGAGCGGGGTGGCCCTCCTCATCGAGTGCCTCACCGACAACAAGAACCGCGCTGCCGCCGAGGTGCGTACGCTCATGACCCGCAACGGCGGCACCATGGCCGACCCCGGCAGCGTCGCGTACAACTTCGCGCGCAAGGGCGTCATCGTCGTCCCGGCCGACGGCACGACCGAAGACGACGTCCTGGCCGCCGTTCTCGACGCGGGTGCCGAGGAGGTCACGGACGAGGGCGAAACGTTCGAGGTCATCACCGAGGCATCCGACATGGTTGCGGCGCGTACGGCTCTGCAGGAGGCCGGCATCGACTACGACTCGGCGGATGCCGCGTTCGTGCCGAACCTGAAGGTCGAGATCGATGCCGAGACCGCCCGGAAGGTGTTCCGGCTCATCGACGCGCTCGAAGACAGCGACGACGTGCAGAACATCTACAGCAACTTCGACCTGAGCCCTGAGGTGCAGGCCGAACTCGAAGCCGAGGACTAGTCGATCGCCGTGCGCGTGCTCGGCATCGACCCGGGGCTGACGCGGTGCGGCGTCGGGGTGGTCGACGTCGAGCCCGACCGCACCGCCCGGCTCGTCGACGTCGTGGTGCTGCGGTCGTCGGCCGACCTCGATACGCCGGCGAGGCTCGTGCGGATCGCCGACGGCCTCGAGGCGATCATCGAGGAGCATCGACCGCACGCGGTCGCGCTCGAGCGCGTATTCGCCCGAAGCGATGTCTCGACGATCATGGGGACCGCGCAGATCTCCGGCGTGGCCATGCTGATCGCGGCGCGTCGGGCACTGCCGGTGGCGCTCCACACCCCGAGCGAGGTGAAGGCCGCGATCACCGGGTACGGACGTGCCGACAAGGCGCAGGTGGGCGCGATGGTCGCGCGGATCCTCGGGCTCGAGACCGTGCCGAAGCCGGCGGATGCCGCGGACGCCCTCGCCCTCGCGATCTGCCACGCCTGGCGTACCGGAGGCGCGGCCGGCGCGGCGCAGCTCGATGCGAACACGCACGCGGCCGACGGTGCCGACCTCACGCCGGCTCAGCGAGCATGGCTCGCCGCGGAGCGCTCCGCGGCCGTGTCGGGGGCGGCCCGTAGGGTGAAGGAGTGATCTCCTCTCTCCGTGGCCGCGTGCTCGCGGCGGCCGGCAGTTCGGTCGTCATCGAGGTCGGCGGCGTCGGTCTGCAGGTGAACACCACGCCGGCGCTCGCGCTCGCATCCCGCGAGGGCGACGAGCTCGCGGTGCACACCAGCCTCATCGTGCGCGAAGACGCACTGACCCTCTTCGGGTTCGCGACGCGCTCCGAGCTCGACGTGTTCGAGCTGTTGATCGGCGTCACCGGTGTCGGGCCGAAGTCCGCGCTCGGCGTGCTCTCAGCCCTGTCGCCCGAGCAGATCGCCGCCGCCGTCCAGACCGACGACGACAAGGTGTTCCGCAAGGTGAGCGGCATCGGGCCGAAGACGGCGAAGCTCATCACCGTCTCGCTCGCCGGCAAGCTCATTGCGACGACCACCCCACCCGTGACCGGTGCTCCCGTCGCCACGGGCGGCGTGGCCGAGAGCGTCATGGCGGCGCTCACCGGCCTGGGCTGGTCGGAGCGGGTGGCGGCTGAGGCCGTCGACGAGACCATGGCCGACGCGACCGAGAGCGACGCGGCATCCGTCCCCGCGGTGCTCAGGCTCACACTGGCCCGGCTCGGTCCGGCGCAACAGGCCGGGAGGGTGCGATGAGCGGCGTCGACGATGAGGATCTCGACCTCACCGACCCCATGCTCGCGTCCGAGGCCGAGCTCGCGTTCGAGGGAGCGCTCCGGCCGCGCAGCCTCGCCGAGTTCGTCGGGCAGACGCGCGTGCGCGGGCAGTTGCAACTCCTGCTGACGGCGGCGACCCTTCAGCAGCGGACACCCGATCACATCCTCCTCGCGGGCCCGCCCGGGCTCGGCAAGACCACCCTCGCGATGATCGTGGCGCACGAGGGCGGTCGCCCGTTGCGGATGTCGAGCGGCCCGGCCATCCAGCACGCCGGCGACCTCGCCGCGGTCCTCAGCTCGCTGGTTCCCGGCGAGGTGCTCTTCATCGACGAGATCCACCGCATGGCGCGGTCGGCCGAAGAGATGCTCTACCTCGCGATGGAGGACTTCCGCATCGACATCATGGTGGGCAAGGGCGCGGGCGCCACGTCGGTGCCGCTCGACCTGTCCCCGTTCACCCTCGTCGGGGCGACGACTCGCTCGGGGCTGCTGCCGAATCCGCTTCGCGACCGCTTCGGGTTCACCGCGCACCTCGAGTTCTACGACGAGGCCGAGCTCGAACAGGTGCTCGCCCGGGCCGCCTCGATGCTGGGGCTCTCCATCGACGGGCCGGCGATCGCCGAGATCGCGGGTCGCTGTCGTGGCACGCCCCGCATCGCGAATCGCCTCCTCCGGCGCGTCCGCGACTACGCGCTCGTCCACCCCTCGGCGGGCTCGGGGCGTTCGGTGATTGCCGACATCGACGCTGTGAGAGCCGCCCTCGACCTCTACGATGTCGACGCCCTCGGCCTCGACCGACTGGACCGTGCGGTGATGCAGACGATCCTGACCCGGTTCGACGGTGGCCCCGTCGGACTCAACACCCTCGCGGTGTCGGTCGGCGAGGAGGCCGAGACGATCGAGGCGGTCGTCGAGCCCTTCCTGGTGCGCATCGGGCTGGTCACGCGCACGCCGCGCGGGCGCATCGCGACGGCAGCCGCGTGGCGGCATTTCGGGCTGCCCGAGAGCGCTCCACAGCGCGCAGCGACCCTTCCGATCGATGACCTATAATCCAATGAGGCTTCGTCCTCGCCGCCGTCGATTTCGTGCGGTTTCCCGCACACCGGAAGGTTCACCCCCCTCATGACGTTCGATCCGTTCACTATCATCATGCTCGCCGTCCTGGCGGTGCTGATCTTCTTCATGTTCCGCAACTCCCGCAAGCGGCAGGCTGATGCTCGTGAACTGCAGTCGAAGGTCCAGCCGGGTGCCAAGGTCATGACCAACTTCGGCGTCTTCGGAACGATCCTCTCGATCGACGAAGAGGAGAACCAGGTTCTGCTCGAGACGTCTCCCGGCACGGTGCTCACGGTGCACCGCCAGACCGTGGCCCGCGTGGTCGAGCCGAGCACCGTTCCCGCGGTGACGGAGGTCGGGCAGGCCGACGCCGGCGGCGAGCCCGAGTTCGGCGAGCGCGTCGACGACGCTCCCACCGACGAGACGCCCGACACCAAGAAGTCGGACGACTGAGACTCACCACCGACGAGGCTCGGCCCGCGCGGCGTCGCGCGGGCTCCAGCAGAGAAAGCAGAACACGTGGCTGCACCATCCAAGCGGTCGTCCCGGCCGACCCCCGTTCGTAAGGCCTGGCGATCCCTCACCTGGCTCGGCGTCATCATCGCCGCGCTCTTCGCCATCAACGCGGCCGGGGTGATCTGGGGCGGCGGTTCGTGGACGCCGAAGCTCGCCCTCGACCTCGAGGGCGGCACGCAGATCATCCTCGCCCCCAAGGTCGAGTCGGGTGAGTCCGTCTCGCAGGAGCAGCTCGACCAGGCGGTCTCGATCATCCGCCAGCGTGTCGATGCCTCCGGCGTGGCCGAGTCCGAGATCAACACCGAGGGGTCCAACGTCGTCGTCCGGATCCCCGGCGAGCTCGACGACCAGACGCGCGACCGCATCGAGTCGTCGGCGAAACTCGAGCTTCGTGCGGTCCTCCTGGCGGATGCGGCGACGAACCAGTCGATCGATCCGAGCGCGAGCCCCGAGGCAACGCCACCCGCGGAGGACCTCGCGGCCGAACCCACGGCCGAGCCGACCGACGGCAGCGACCCCGCGTGGATCACTCCGGCGCTCCAGAACGAGTTCGACACCTTCGACTGCGCCTCGCTCGACGAGCTCGAGACCAACGTCGCCCCGGCCGACGAGCCCCTCGTGACGTGCGACGTCGATCGCCAGGTCAAGTACCTGCTCGGCCCGGTCGAGGCGAGCGGTGCGAACATCGTCAATGCCACGAACGGCATGGTGACGACCCAGACGGGCGCGAACACCGGCCAGTGGGCCGTGAACATCCAGTTCGACGACAAGGGCACCGAAGACTTCGCGAAGGTGAGCACGCGCTTGTTCGGCCTGCAGGGCCAGGGCGCCTCTCCCCGCGACCAGTTCGCGTTCGTGCTCGACGGCGCGGTGCTGACAGCGCCGCAGATGAACGGCGCGATCACCGACGGCCGGCCGCAGATCACCGGCAACTTCACGCAGGAGTCCTCGAAGTCGCTGGCCGACCAGCTGAAGTTCGGTGCGCTGCCGATCAGCTTCACGGTCCAGTCGTCCGACACGATCTCTGCGACCCTCGGAACCTCGCAGCTCGAGTCGGGCCTCATCGCCGGTCTCATCGGCCTGCTGCTCGTCGTGGCCTACACGATCTTCCAGTATCGTGCGCTCGCCTCGGTCACGATCGCCTCGCTGGTCATCGTGGGCGTCATCACCTATCTCATGATCACCATCCTGTCGTGGCGTGAAGGCTACCGCCTCTCCCTCGCCGGAATCGCGGGTCTGATCGTCTCAATCGGATTCACCGCCGACTCATTCATCATCTATTTCGAACGAGTCCGCGACGAGCTCCGTGACGGGAGAGCGCTGGTCGGTGCCGTCGAGGCCGGCTGGAAGCGCGCATTCCGCACGGTGCTCGCCTCCAAGGCCACTAACCTGCTCGCCGCAATCGTGCTGTTCGTGCTCGCGGTCGGCAGCGTCAAGGGCTTCGCCTACACACTCGGCCTCACGACGATCATCGACGTAGTCGTCGTGATCCTGTTCACGCATCCCATGCTGCAGCTGCTGGCGCAGACGAAGCTCTTCTCGAGTGGCAACCCCTGGTCGGGCCTCGACCCCGACGCACTCGGCGCCGTCTACCGAGGCCGCGCGGAGTTCCGCAAGCCGGTGGCGGTACCCGCGAGCAAGGTCGCCTCGAGTTCCAAAGAAGCGCAGAAGCGGCAGACCATCGCCGAGCGCAAGGCCACCGCGGGCGTCGGCAGCGGCTCGAGCGAAGGCAAGGAGTCCTGATGGCCAACCGGCTCACGACATTCGGCAACGACCTCTACACGGGCAAGCGCTCGTTCAACTTCGTCGGCGGCCGCAAGAAGTGGTATGCGGGCATCGCGGTGCTGCTGCTGCTGTCGGTGCTCATCCCGGTCTTCCGCGGGGTGAACCTCAGCATCGAGTTCCGCGGGGGTTCGCAGTTCCAGATCCTCGGCGTCGAGAACGCCGAGCCCCAGCCGGCGATCGATGCGGTCGGCTCCGTCGTTCCCGACGCCACCGCCCACGTGACGATCATCGGCGGCGACGGCTTGCGCGTGCAGACCGACCAGCTCGAGCAGGCCGACTCCCGTGCCGTGACATCCGCCCTCGCTGAGGCCTACGACGTGCCCGAGAGCGAGGTCACGTCGTCGTTCATCGGGCCGAGTTGGGGCGCGGATGTCACGCGGCAGGCGCTCGTGGGGCTCGTCGCCTTCCTCCTGCTGGCGGGATTCATCATGGCGCTCTACTTCCGAACGTGGAAGATGTCGCTCGCCGCGATCCTGGCCCTGATCGCCGACCTGATCGTCACGGTTGGCGTGTACGCGGCCGTGGGCTTCGAGATCAGCCCTGCCGCGACCATCGGCATCCTCACGATCCTCGCGTATTCGCTCTACGACACCGTCGTGGTGTTCGACAAGATCCGGGAGAACACCGCGGAGGAGAGCCATGAGTCTCGTCGTACGTTCGCGGAATCGGTGAACCTCGCGGTGAACCAGACGCTCGTGCGCTCGATCAACACGAGTGTCGTGGCCGCGCTGCCGGTTGCGGCGATCCTCTTCATCGGTGCTGGTGTGCTCGGGGCCGATACGCTTCGCGACATCTCCCTCGCCCTGCTGATCGGCATCACCGTCGGCACGTGGTCGACCGTGTTCCTCGCGGCGCCACTCTACTCGCAGTTCCGCGAGGGTGAGCCGGCGATCCGTCGGCACGACCAGAAGGTGCTGAAGGAGCGCGAGCGAGCAGGATCCCGGTCGGGCTCGGCCGAGGCGGTTCCGACCGCGTGATGATCGCCCGTGGCGAAT
>DASUVU010000384.1:0-3717 GCA_036378815.1 Agromyces sp.
CGTAGAGGTAGTCGCCGAGCGGACCGGTCGGGGCGTCCTCGCTGTCGGCGGGTGCCGCGAGCTCCGCGGCGCGGTCGTCGCGGATCACGAGCGCAGCCCGGCCGACCCCTGGGCGCGCGACGGCGCCGAGCCAGACGGCGAGCTCCACCACGTCGCCGTCGACCGAGACCCACTGCGCCTCGGCTCCCTCGGGGATGACGTCGCGGTCGGTGCCGGGACCGAGCTTCACGCCGACGGGCAGTCGGTCGGCCAGCCCGAACGCGAAGTCGAGGCTCGGCGAGTAGTCCGCGGCATCCGCGAGTCGTCGGGTCGTGCCGCCCGAGGTGGTGCGACGGGCCGGGTCGAGCCAGGCGCCGCCGATGCCGCCGAGGGGCACGTCCTCGGCGGTGGCGTGCAGCACGCGCGCCTTGGGGAACGGCGTGAGGTTGAACGCGGCGATGGCGGCCGTCACCTCGTCGGCCTCGGCCGCCGTGACCTCGAGGTCGACGGCCGCGAGGGCGAGGGCGTCGCCGCCGATGCCGCAGCCGAGGTCGGCGACGTGGCCGATGCCGGCACGCGCGAAGCGGCCCGCGTGCAGCGCCGCGACCTTCAGCCGGGTGGCCTGCTCGAGCCCCGCCTCGGTGAACAGCATGCGCGACGCGAACTCGCCGAACTTCGCGTGGGCCTTCGCGCGCAGCTTCGACTGGCTGAGCACGGCGGCCACGAGGCCGGGCGGATGCCCCTGCCGACGCAGTTCGGCGACGGTGCGCACGATGTCGGACTTCGAGTCCCACTCGGGGAGCTGGTCGAGGAGCCGCAGTCCCTCGGGGGAGAGGAGTTCGACGAGGTCGGCGCGGTCCACCCGGCCACGCTAGCATCGCGCACCGGGGAGTTCCGAGCACTGGCACTCACGTTGCACGAGTGCCAAATCGCGCCTAGACTCGGCTTAGCACTCTCGCAATGAGGCTGCTAATCAGTCTTCGCAAAGACAGTCACTCGCAAACAGAGAAGGGGTCAACCGTGTCGGTTTCCATCAAGCCGCTCGAGGATCGCATCGTCATCAAGCAGGTCGAGGCAGAGCAGACCACCGCGTCGGGTCTCGTGATCCCCGACACCGCCAAGGAGAAGCCCCAGGAGGGCGAGGTCGTGGCGGTCGGTCCCGGGCGCATCGACGACAACGGCAACCGCGTTCCGCTCGACGTGGCCGTCGGTGACCGAGTCCTGTACTCGAAGTACGGCGGTACCGAGGTGAAGTTCGGCGCAGACGAGTTCCTCGTGCTCTCCGCGCGCGACGTGCTCGCGGTCGTCGTCCGCTAGTCGACACGACATCGTTCCGAGGCCCGGATGCCCACGCGGCATCCGGGCCTCGTCGTGTCTGCGGCGGGCGTAGTCTGAACCGGTGTCATCCCGCCCCGCACCCGTCCGGCCGCCCTCGAGCGGCTCGCACCAGGGCCTGAGCCGGTCCGGTCTCGCCTTCGCGGTCAGCGCGTATGCCCTCTGGGGATTCCTCCCGATCTACTTCATCGCGCTGGAACCGGCCGGACCGATCGAGATCGTGGCGTGGCGGGTCCTCCTCTCCCTCGTCTTCTGCGCGATCCTCATCGCGGTAACCCGTGCGTGGCGTCCCTTCGCGGTGCTCCTGCGTGATCGGCGGGTCGTGCTGACCATGGGCCTGGCCGGGGCGCTCATCTTCGTCAACTGGCAGACCTACGTCTTCGCGGCGCTCTCCGGCCAGGTCGTCGAGGCCGCGCTCGGGTATTTCATCAACCCGATCGTCACCGTGTTCCTCGGTGTGCTGGTGCTGCGCGAACGCCTGAACGTCACCCAGTGGGTGGCGGTCGGCATCTCCATCGTCGCCGTCATCGTGCTCGGCGTCGGATACGGGCAGGTGCCGTGGATCGCGCTGGTGCTGGCGTTCTCGTTCGGCTTCTACGGCCTCATCAAGAAGCGCGTCGGTCCGCGGGTCGACGCCGTCGCCGGCCTCACGCTCGAGACCGCGTGGCTGGCTCCGGTCGCCATCGCGCAGCTCGTGTTCGTCGCGATGACCACTGGGCTCACGATGGGCACGGTGAGCGCGTGGCACACGACGCTGCTGCTGCTGGCGGGTGCGGTGACGGCGATACCGCTGCTGCTGTTCGCCGCGGCATCCCGTCGCCTCCCGTTGGTGTACATGGGGTTCATCCAGTACTTCGCGCCGTTCATCCAGTTCCTGGTCGGCGTGGTGGTGCTGAAGGAGCCCATGCCGCTGGAGCGATGGATCGGATTCGGACTGGTCTGGGTGGCACTGCTGGTGCTGACGTTCGATCTCTTCCGCGGCATGCGGACGTCTCGACGGGCCACGGCGACGGAGCCGATCTGACCCTGCGGGCATGAGCGGCCCCTGAACGGGGGCCACGCAATCATCCGCTGTCCTGACGCAGATGCGCGCCGATTCTGTGCGTCCGCTGGCACTCCGGTGTCGGAGAGGTAACGATTCATGTGCCGTTACAGGGTTGTGACCGCGACGACTTGTTTCCGCTGTGGGCGGGCAATACTGTCAAACACACGGCGTCAACAGACGCTGATTTTGTGTACCAGTCCTTCAGTCCCAAGGAGCAACATGAGCGTATTCGCGAAGGCCACGGCCTCGCGCTCGGCTCGCGCAGCATGGACGGGGGTCGCCCTCGCCGGCGTCAGTGCCCTCCTCCTCACCGCGTGCAGCACGGGCGCCCCGGCCCCCGCCGAATCGGATGAACCGACCGAGGCCGCCGGCGACGCCCTGCCGATCGAGGCCGGCGAACGAGACCTGACCCTCAAGATCGGCACCCTGCTTCCGCAGAGCGGTAACCTCGCATTCCTCGGCCCGCCCGAGGAGGCAGGTGTCGCGGCCGCCGTCGAGGACATCAACGATGCCGCCCAGGGCGTCACGGTCGAAGCCGTCTACCGCGACTCGGGTGACACCACCACGGACATCGCGACCGTCTCGACCACCGACCTCCTCTCGCAGGATGTCGCGGCGATCGTCGGCGCGGCATCGTCGGGTGTCTCGTTCACGGTCATCGACCAGATCACCGCGGCCGGTGTCGTGCAGTTCTCGCCGGCGAACACGTCGCCCGACTTCACCGACTACGACGACAACGGACTGTACTTCCGTACCGCTCCGTCCGACCTCCTCCAGGGTGAGGTGCTGGGCAACCAGATCGCCTCCGATGGCGCATCGACCCTCGGTCTCATCGTCATCAACGACCCGTACGGCACGGGCCTCGCGGCTGCGACCAAGTCGGCGTTCGAGGCGGCGGGTGGCGAAGTGGTCGCCGAAGAGCTCTACAACACCGGTGACTCGAACTTCGACGCACAGGTCGCCGCGATCACCGCGGCGAACCCCGACGCCGTTGCGGTCATCACCTTCGACGAGTCGAGGGTCATCGTTCCGGCCCTCGTCGGCGCGGGTCAGCCTGGTGACTCGCTCTACTTCGTCGACGGCAACCTGTTCAACTACACCGCCGACTTCGCGCCCGGTCTGATCACCGGGTCGAAGGGCACGCTGCCCGGGCCGAAGCTGGAAGACGACTTCCGTGAGCGTCTCCTCGCCGCCGACCCGGCGTTGACCGAGTTCGCCTACGGCCCCGAGTCGTACGACGCGGTCATGCTCATTGCACTTGCTGCATACGCGGCGAACAGCGCCGACCCTGCTGACTTCGCCCCGTACATCCGGCAGGTGTCGGGTGGCACCGGCGACGGCGAGAAGGTCTCCTCCTT
>DASUVU010000385.1:0-6176 GCA_036378815.1 Agromyces sp.
GTCTTCCGGGCGAGCACCTCGAGGTCGACGCCCTTCGCGAGCGGCTTGCCCTTCGAGTGCACCTCGAGGATCTTCTGCCGACCCCTGAGGTCGGGGGCGTCGACGCCGATCTGGCGGTCGAATCGGCCGGGGCGCAGCAGCGCGGGGTCGAGGATGTCGGGGCGGTTGGTCGCGGCGATGAGGATGACGTTCGTCTTGGGGTCGAAGCCGTCCATCTCGACGAGCAGCTGGTTCAGCGTCTGCTCGCGCTCGTCGTGCCCGCCGCCCAGGCCGGCACCGCGGTGGCGACCCACGGCGTCGATCTCGTCGACGAAGATGATCGCCGGGGCGTTCTGCTTCGCCTGGTCGAAGAGGTCGCGCACTCGGCTCGCGCCGACACCGACGAACATCTCGACGAAGTCCGAACCGGAGATCGAGTAGAACGGCACGCCCGCCTCACCCGCGACGGCCCGCGCGAGCAGGGTCTTGCCGGTGCCGGGAGGGCCGTAGAGCAGCACGCCCTTGGGAATGCGAGCGCCGACGGCCTGGAACTTCGCCGGCTCCTTCAGGAACTCCTTGATCTCGTGGAGCTCCTCGATCGCCTCGTCGGCTCCGGCGACGTCGTCGAAGGTGACCTTCGGGCTCTCCTTGGTGACGAGCTTCGCCTTCGACTTGCCGAACTGCATGACGCGGTTGCCGCCGCCCTGCATGCCGGAGAGCATGATCCAGAAGAAGAGGCCGATCAGCACGAGCGGCAGCAGGATGCCGAGCATCGAGAGGAACCAGTTCGGCTGGGGAACCTCGTCGGTGAAGCCGTCCTTCGGGTCGGCCGCGTCGACGGCGGCGACGACGTCGGGGCCTCGTGGGGTGACGTAATAGAACTGCACCTGGGTGCCGAGCTCCTCGTCGGCCTTCGCGAGGGTCAGGTCGACGCGGTTCTCGCCGTCGACGATCTTGACCGCAGCGACCTTGTCGTCTTTGAGGAGCTGCAGGCCCTCCTGCGTGGACACCTCACGGAACCCCGAGGAGGTGATGAGGCTCGAACCGATCCATACGGCGACGATCGCGAGCAGGATGTAGATGATCGGCCCGCGCAGGATCTTCTTCATGTTCATGGTCTTGCAAGGCTACCGTCACGTTCCTGTGGGCCGGCTCCCCGTTCGCTGAGGGCTGTACGGGCGTCATCGGCCGCACGCGAAGCTCGCGCACAGCACTGTCGAAGCGAAACGAAAGCTCCCGATGATCCGCTGTGCTCCTCGGGAAGGAGACTACGATGTGAGGCCCCTCGGGCTAGTCGACCACCGGGGCCGCGTCGCGGCGGGAGCGGCGAAGCCCGAGCTGGTACGGGAGGCCGAGCCCGGCGGCCACCGCAGTCCTCCCGAGGCGTCCGGGCCAGGTCGGCTGCGGCGGCGCCTCGTCGGCGCCGTCGAGTTCGCCGACATCGAGGTAGAAGGCGCGCACGGTCCCGAAGCCCTCGAGTTCGGGCGAGACCTCGTGAGCCGGCGCCGGCAGGGAATCCTCGCCGGTGCGGTAGAGCTCCTCGGAAAGCAGCACGTACTCGGGTATTCCGACCGGGTTCTTCAGCAGCCGGTGCACGAGGATGACGTCGATCCCGACGAGCTTGATCCGCTCGCGGATGGCCTGGGTCGCCACGTCGCCGACGTGCGCGACGAACTTCAGCTTGAGCTGCGCCGCCTCCTTGCAGCCCGCGCACGGGCAGAGGTTCGCAGCGACATACGAGCGCTCGAGGTGGAACGCCCGGTGCATGGCGGTCGCGGCCTCGAGGATCTGGGTGATCTCCGCGTCGGCGTCGCCACCATCGGCCTGGCGTGAGAGGAACGCCGCATCGCCCTCGATCTCGATCAGCTCGAATCCGGGGGCCGCGTCGATCATCTTCTCGAGCATGCGCGCGGTGTTGACCTCGGCGTGCGCGAGGCTCATGCGGTGCGTGCTCATGTAGTCGGTATAGCCACCGATGTCTGCGATCAGCAGAACGGCACGACCGGATTCCATGCCTCACGATCCCACCATCGCCCCTCCGCCACAACGGAGGATCTCGTCAGGATGGCGTCGCCGACTCCCCCGACGGGTCCTTCGGCGAGTACCGGTCGAGCTCGCTGTCGACCGCCACCGACGCCTCGCGGGCGCTCGCGGTGTACCCGAGCACGACGGGAAGGAAGTGCTCCGAGCTGAGTCCACGCAGGCGAAGCGGCGTCCGAGCCACCACGGTGGCCGTGCGGCGCGTGCGACGGAGCAACGCGATCTCGCCGAATCCCTCACCGGGCGCGAGCGTCGTCACGACGCGACCGTCGCCGACCACCTCGGCCTCGCCCGACTCGATCACGTAGTAGCGGTCGCCGACGTCGCCCTGCGTGAACACCGCCCTGCCGGCGGGGACCTCCGACGTCTCGAGGCCACGCGCCAGCTGCTCGATGGAGGGCAGCGGCAGGGTTGCGAACATGGGCACCCGCCGGAGCAGCGCGAGATCCGCATCGAGGGCGTGCACCGTCGTGTCGAGCGAGCGGAGTCGACGCCATGCGGCCACGGCGAGCACCGGGCACACCAGCCCGATGGCCACGAGCGCGCCCTGGACTCCGATCCACCCGATCACCGCCGACGCGGCGACGGCCCCGATGCCGATGAACACGGCGACCATGCTCTCGAGCACGCCGAAGACCCGGGCCAGCACCTCATCGGGAGCGAGCCGGCCGAGCAGCGTGAAGCCGGCGAGGTCGATGAGGGCGTTGCCGACGCCGATGAACGCGAGCAGGAACAGCGCCGCAGCCTGCTGGGGGAACACGCCGATGAGGGCGAGCGGGAGACCCCACAGCGCGACCCCGACGGCGAACCACGCGCCGAGCCGGCTCGTGCCGACGAGGAGCGAGGCGAACAGCGAGGCGAACACGGCACCGACACCGACCGCGGTCATGAGGGCGCCCACGCCCGGCTCGCCGGTGCCCAGCAGCTCGATCGCAACCACCACCGAGAGCACGGTGAGCGCGCCCCGGGTGAAGGCCTGCGCGCCGGCCAGGCCGACGATGACCGCGAGGCCGCGATTGCTCGCCACGGCGCGGATCCCCTCGGCCGCCTCACGCAGCAGCGCGGGTCGCGCGGGGGCCGGGGGGCGTGGCGGTGCGTCGTAGCGCAGGCGCGCCAGCAGGGCGGCCGCCCACAGCGAGGCCGCGGCGGCCACCGCGAACACCACGGCCACGTCGGTGAACTGGAGCAGCACTGCAGCGAGCAACGGGCCGACCAAGGTCGCGGCGGAGTCGAGCAGACCCCGCACCATGTTGGCGCTGGCGAGCTCGTAGCCCGTGCGGCAGAGCGACGGAAGGAGCGCGGAGTGCGCCGGACGGAAGAGGGTGGCGGCGATCGTGGACACCACCGCGAGCGCGTAGACGACTGCCACAGGACCCGCGACCGCGATCACCACGGCCGCACCTGCGGTCGCGACGCCGCGCACGATCGACACGAGGATCAGCACCCGCTCGCGGCGTCCGCGGTCGGCGATGGGCGACAGCAGCGGCGCGCAGATCGCCGACGGCAGCATCCGGAGCAGCCCGACGAGGCCGACGGCCACCGCGCCGCCGTCACGGTACGCGACGATCCCGAGCGCGACCGTGAACGCCCACTCGGCCGTCCACGCCCCGAGGAAACTCAGCTGGGCGCGACGGAGGTTCGCGTTGCGCACATTGCTCGTGAACGCAGCGACAGCGTCGCGCACCCGGCTTCGGGGCCGGCCATCGGCCATGGGATGACTCTAGGGCCTCGGGTCCGCGCGCGGTCGCGTTTCGAGACGCCGGCTTCGCCGACTCCCCGACCCGCCAGATGCGCTCAGCTGTAGACGTGCGGCGCGAGGATCGCGACGTCGCGCAGGTTTCGGTACCGCTCGGCGTAGTCGAGGCCGTAGCCGACGACGAACTGGTTCGGGATGTCGAAGCCGAGGTACTTCACGGTGACGTCCACCTTCGCGGCGTCGGGCTTGCGCAGCAGCGCGCAGATCTCGACGGATTCGGCACCGCGCGACTCGAGGTTGCCGAGCAGCCAGCTGAGCGTGAGGCCCGAGTCGATGATGTCCTCGACGATGAGCACGTGGCGACCGGTGAGGTCGGTGTCGAGGTCCTTCAGGATGCGCACGACACCGCTCGAGTGCGTGCCGGCGCCGTACGACGACACGGCCATCCAGTCCATGCTGACGTGCGGCCGGAGCTCGCGCGCGAGGTCGGCCATCACCATGACCGCGCCCTTCAGCACGCCGACGAGCAGCAGGTCCTTCCCTGCGTAGTCGGCCTCGATGCGGCGGGCGAGCTCGGCGAGCTTCTCGTGGATCTGCTCCTCGGTGACGAGCACCTCGGTGAGGTCGGCGTCGATCTCACGCGCGTCCATGCTGCTCCCTCGGGTCGTGCGGCGGGCGGATGCCACGAGCCTAGCGGGATGCCGGGGCGCTCAGTTCGACGCGAAGACGATGAGCCCGTGCCCACGGCGGGCACGGATGCCGCCGGGCAGGTCGATCGGGCCCTGACCGTGCCAATCGGTCACGAGTCGTGCGACCTCGAGCGTCTGCGTGCGGCTCAGCGAGACCCCGAACTCGGACGCGACGACGTGCCGGATGATCCGCTGGCGCAGGGCCGCCGGATTCGCCGCGAGGGCGCCCACCGAGACGGCGATGCCGGCCTCGGCGGGTTCGCAGACCTCCTCGATGAACTCGTCGATCTGCGCGTCGAACGCCTCCTCATCCTCCCGGAGCTGCTCTGCGGTGCGCACGAGCGCCTCGGCGATCCCCGGCCCGAGCTCGGCCTCGAGCATGGGCATCACGCGCTCGCGCACTCGCACCCGCGCATACGACGGGTCGATGTTGTGCGGGTCGTCCCACGGTTCGAGGCCCGCGTCGAGGCAGGCCTGCCGCGTGGCGGCACGGCGGATGCCGAGCAGCGGACGGGCGTAGCGGGCCGAGCGGGCGGGCATCCCGCCGAGGCTCGCGGCACCCGATCCGCGGGCGAGACCGAGCAGCACCGTCTCGGCCTGGTCGTCGAGCGTGTGGCCGAGCAGCACGAGCGCGGCGCCGGTCTCGTCGGCGACCTCGTCGAGCGCGGCGTAGCGAGCGGCACGGGCGGATGCCTCGGGGCCGCCGCCCCCGGCCGCGTCGACCCGACGCACCACCACGGGATCGAGGCCCAGGTCGCGCGTCTGCGCCGCGGCGCGGGCCGCGACATCCGCCGACCCCTCCTGCAGTCCGTGGTCGACGATCACCGCACCGGCCCGCAGACTGGCGCGCGGCGCCTCGAACGCGACTCCAGCGGCGAGCGCGAGCGAGTCGGCTCCGCCCGACAGCGCCACGAGCACGAGCCCCTCGGCTGGCAGCACGCCGCGAACGGCGCGACGCACGTCGGCGATCGGCGGCGTCAGCCGCGGGCGGCTCAACCGTGGGCGGCGGGCGGCCGCGGCTTCTTCGACAGGCTCAGGGAACCCCGTCAGCTCGTCAGGACGCATCAAGTAACCTTATTCCGCCGTTCGTGCCGCGTTTCGAGGCGGCCGGCAAGCTTTCGGATCGCGCTTCGTCGCAGCGCATCGAGAACCAGCGTTCGAACAAGGAGAACCAGCATGGGCGAATACGCCGCCGTCATCGAGATCCCGAAGGGGAGCCGCAACAAGTACGAGGTCGACCACGAGACGGGGCGCGTGTTCCTCGACCGCGTGCTCTACACGAGCTTCGAGTATCCGACCGACTACGGCTTCTTCGAGAACACGCTCGGCGACGACGGCGACCCGCTCGACGTGCTCGTGCTCACGCAGTACCCGCTGTTCCCGGGCGTCGGCGTGCGGGTGCGCCCGGTCGGCGTCTTCAACATGGTCGACGACGGCGGGGGCGACGCGAAGATCATCGCGGTGCCCGCGGGCGACCCGCGCTGGAACCACATCCAGGACGTCGACGACATCCCCGAGTTCACCCGCAAGGAGATCCAGCACTTCTTCGAGCACTACAAGGACCTCGAGCCCGGCAAGTGGGTCAAGACCGAGGGCTGGGCGGATGTCGCGGAGGCCGAGTCGCTCATCCAGAAGGCGATCGCGGCGTACCCGGGTCACTGAGCCGGGCCTGACGCTCCGCCCTCAGCTGGGCGGATGTCGCGGGCCCGCGACATCCGTCACCACTCGAGTCGCCCGAGTTTCGCCAGAATCGGGCAACTCGGTCTGAGGCC
>DASUVU010000386.1:0-7076 GCA_036378815.1 Agromyces sp.
GCACGAGCGGGGGCTGAGCCCGGTCGACACGCCCGAGGAGTACGAGTCCGCGTGGGACGACGTCTTCGAGCAGGTGAAGGCCGAGGTCGCGGTCGAGGCCGAGAAGGTGCTCGAGGCCGGCGGACTGTACGTGCTGGGAACGGAGCGACACGAGTCCCGGCGCATCGACAACCAGCTTCGCGGCCGGTCGGGGCGCCAGGGCGATCCCGGCGAGAGCCGGTTCTACCTGTCGCTCACCGACGACCTGATGCGCCTCTTCAACGCGGGTGCGGCGGAGAGCCTCATGTCGCGCGGGGTGCCCGACGACGTCGCCATCGAGTCCAAGGTCGTGACCCGAGCCATCCGTTCTGCGCAGTCGCAGGTGGAGGCCCGGAACGCCGAGATCCGCAAGAACGTGCTGAAGTACGACGACGTGCTCAATCGCCAGCGTGAGGCGATCTACAGCGACCGCCGGCACATCCTGCAGGGCGACGACCTGCACGAGCGCACGCAGGCGTTCCTCGAGGATGTCATCGACGAGGTGCTCGACACCCACACCGCAGACGGCAACCCCGACGAGTGGGACTTCGACGCCTTGTGGACCGAGCTGAAGACCCTCTACCCGATCGGCATCACCATCGACGAGGTCGTGGCGGAAGCCGGTGAGAAGGGCAAGGTCAACCGCGACTTCATCCGTCGGGAGATCCTCTCGGACGCGAAGCTCGCGTATCAGCGTCGTGAGGAACAGCTCGGCAGTCCAGCGATGCGCGAGCTCGAGCGTCGGGTGGTGCTGTCGGTGATCGACCGCCGGTGGCGCGACCACCTCTACGAGATGGACTACCTGAAGGACGGCATCGGCCTACGTGCCATGGCGCAGCGCGACCCGCTGGTCGAGTACCAGCGCGAGGGCTACGCCATGTTCCAGCAGATGATGGGATCGATCCGCGAGGAGACCGTCGGGTTCCTCTTCAACCTCGAGGTCGAGGTGGCACCGCAGGCCGGTGTCGGCGGCCCGACGATCGAGGCCAAGGGGCTGACGCGTCCGGCCGCGCCCGAGGGCAAGCTCAGCTACTCCGCCCCGAGCGATGCCGGCGGCGTGGAGGTGCGGAACGAGCGCGGCCAGGTGCAGCAGGCGGCCACGCAGCGTGCTCGCCGCGCGGTCGCGCAGGCGCAGGCCCCGCAGGCACAGGTCGAGCCGGCGCGCGGCGCATTCGGCCAACGGACCGACGGCGCACCGGCTGCGCAGCCGCAGAACCGTGCCGAGCGTCGGGCGCAGGAGCGCAAGGGCCGCTGACCCGCGCTGCCAGCACGGTCACAGCACGCTGATCGCGCTCGCGCGCCAGCGCTGGTCGAATCCTTCGATGCGGATGGCGACCGCGCGGGACCTGGCGCGCTGGTGCACCATGATCACCGCCTCGATGACGCCGTCGGCCGGTTCGCACATGGTGATCCGCCCGAGTGAGAACGCCGGACGCTGCGGTGATTGGCCCTTCACCCGGCGTGCTCGCGCGGCCAGCACCACCCGCTTCGACAGGTTGCGGTACACGTCGTCGGTGACCCATCGTGCCATCTGCTCGAGGTCACGAGCCCCCGCGAGCACCTCGATCACGCACAGCGTGAGGTTGCGCAGGAGCGGCTCGGGGTCGGGCAGTTCGCTGCGACGTGCCGGCTGGCGCGCGAAGTACTCGTCGTCATCGTCGAGGAACTTCGAGGCGGTCCGTCGCACCACGGTGCGACCGGCGGCAGGGCGTGCGGTCATCTCGGCTCCATGAGGGGGTGGCGGCCTCACGGCCGACGACGGGATCACCCCCGATCGGGGGACGACGGGGGATCCTTGACTGAACCGTATTGACGGCCCGTCGACGGTGTCAAGGGAATTCGCCCCCTGTGGAAAACGATCGGGTAACGGAGACATCCGAGGTAACGTGCGAGCATGCGCTGGGACCTGCTGTTCGACGATCTCGAGTCGCAGCTCGACCAGGAACAGCGCGACGAGGAGCGTGCACTCGCGCTCGAGGAGGAGCGCCTGCGTCTCGGCCGAATGACCCTGCGGGACCGCCTCGGCGCCATGGCCGCGTCGGGCGCCGACGACTCGGGGGCATCGATCCGACTCGAGCTTCGCGGCGGACTCGTCCTCGACCTGCGGCCGCTGGCGTTCGGTCGCGACTGGATGAGTGCGGCCCAGGTGGGTGCGACGCATCCCGGCGTCCAGGCGATCGTCCCGCTGAGCGCCATCGCCGCGATACTGCCGCGCACAGCGCAGCTCGATACCAGCCTCACGCCGCCGCCCGAGGCGTCGTCACGCCTCACCGACCGGATCGGCCTGCCGTTCGTGCTACGCGACCTGTGCCGTCGCCGCACTCCGGTCCACCTCACCACCGCCGACGGCCGCATCCACGGCACCCTCGACCGGGTCGCCCGCGACCACGTGGATCTCGCACTGCACGAGCCCGGGTCGCCGCGGCGGCAGTCGGAGGTTCACGGGTATCGCATCGTGCCGCTCGAGCGGGTACTGCTCATCGCGTTCGACTGAGTCGACCGCGACGACGTCAGTCGACCGGCCGAATGCGGCCGCGCTTGACACCAGAGAGCTCTGCGACGTTCGCGAATTCGCCCTGGTTCCAGGAGGAGTAGCGGCGTGTCTGCTCGTACTGCTCTTCGATCCAGACCTCGAGTTGGGTGCGCTCGACCCGCCACGGCCCGGCGTTGCCGACGCGGATGGCCGGGAGTTCTCCCGACCGGATCAGCTCGTCGACCGTGGCGACGTCGACAGCGAGCAGCTCGGCCGCGTCGGCGACGGTCAGGAACCGGCCGATCTCGTCGCGTGCACCGGGAGGGGTCATGACTCGATTATCGACCCGCTGCGCGGCGGTCGCCTCGGATGTGGATAACTTCGCGGCGTCCTCTCGGTTTCGGGCGACGATGGTGGTCGGCGCCGATCGGCGGTGCGTGAGGAGGGAAGACGATGGCCCGTCGACCGGCACGTGGTGACCGCGGCGCACTCCGGCTCGATCCCCGGCTGCTGATGGGCGTGCTGCTCGTCGCGGGTTCCGCGACCGGCGTCTGGGCGCTGGTGTCGGGTCTCGACGAGTCGAGCGACGCGTACGTCGCTCGCGGCACGCTCACGCCGGGCACGCGCATAGATGCCGACGACCTGGCGCTCGCCTCGGTGCGACTCGGCTCGGCCTCCGGGCACTACATCGCTCCCGGCGACATCCCCGCCGACGGACTGGTCATCACGCGCACCGTCGAAGGCGGCGAGCTCGTGCCGGCTTCATCCGTCGACGATGCCGACCGCACCGGCCTGGCGATGGTCGTCGTGCCGAGCCGCCGGGCGCTCCCCAGTGCCCTCACCACCGGCGCGTCGGTCGACGTCTGGGCGGCCCGAGAGGTCGAACGCGGCACCTTCGAGCCACCGGCCGTGCTGGTGGGCGGCGCGCAGATCGCGGGGATCCAGGAACCCGAGGGCATGGTCGACTCGGGCGGGGTGTCGGTCGAACTGCTCGTCCCTCGCGAGAAGGTCGCCGCGCTGCTCCAGGCGCTCGCGGCGGGCGACGCGATCGATCTCGTGCCGTCCCGAGTGAGCGGCGGCTGATGGCCAGACTCGCCTTCGCTCTCGATCCGGCGACCGAAGACCGCCTCCTCGCCGATGTCGTCGAGCACGGCCACGTCATCGTGGCGCGCCTGGTCACCTGGCGTGACGTGCTCGAGAGCCTCGACGTACTCGCACCCGACGTGGTGCTCGTCGGTGCCGGCCGCGCCACCCTGAGCGATGAGCTGCTCGGCGCATGCGATGAGCGCGGCATCCGGCTGGTCGCCCTCGCCGCGGGCGACTCCGCGCGCGCGAACGCCGCGCAGATCGGTCTTCACGAGGTGGTCGAGCGCTCGGCCGCCTGGAGCGAGATCGAGCCGCTCGTGAGTGGTGGCGTCGCCGTGCCGTCGCGTCTCGGCGACGCCGTCGCGCGTGTCCCACGCGCTGCCTCCATGATCGCCGTCTGGGGTCCGGCGGGCGCACCCGGGCGCACGACGCTGGCGATCAACCTGGCCGCCGAGATCGCGGCTGCGGGCCACTCGGTCGCACTGGTCGACGCCGACCCGTACGGCGGTGCCGTCGCGCCCTCGCTCGGACTGCTCGACGAGGCTCCGGGGTTCGCGTCCGCCTGCCGCCTGGCCGGCGGAGGAGCGCTCGACCGGGCCGAGCTCGAGCGCATCGCCCAGCGCTACTCCGCTCCGCGGGCATCGTTCGACGTGTTCACCGGCCTGGTGGGGCCGAGCCGATGGCCCGAGCTGTCGCACGATCGAGTCGCGTCGGCGCTCGAGACGATCCGCGGCTGGGTCGAGTACGTCGTGATCGATACGGGTTTCAGCCTCGAGCGCGACGAGGAGCTCACCAGCGATCAGTTCGCCCCGCGCCGGAACGCGGCGACCTTCGCCGCGCTCGCCGCAGCCGATCGGGTCGCGGCGGTCGGCCTCGCCGACCCGCTCGGTCTCTCGCGCCTGCTCCGTGGGCACGGCGAGCTCCTCGACCTCGTCGAGGCCGAACGCGTCGACGTCATCGTGAACCGCGTGCGTTCGGGCGCGCTGGGCATCGACGCGTACGCGCAGGTGCGCCAGACCCTGCGCCGGTTCGCCGGCATCGCCGACGCCACCCTGCTTCCCCACGACGGCAAGGCGGCCGACGCCGCGATCCTCACCGCCCGCACCCTGCGCGACGTCGCGCCCCGCAGTGCGCTGCGGTCCGCCATCCGCGCCTACGCGATGGACGCCCTGCTTCCCGTTCCCGAACCTCGGCGTGCCCGACGTCTCGCCTTCCCGTCCCTGCGGCGGGCGGCCGTCGGGTGAGGGGCGCTCGTCGCCCCGCGACATCCGCCCCATGAACCGGCGACTACGCTGAATCTGTGTCGACCCTCAGTGACCTCGTCCTCGCCCAGGGCCGCAGCAGTCAGGCCGACGTCGACTGGCTGCACATGCTCGTCGGCGACCTGCAGCTGCTCGCCGACCTCGCCTTCGCCGACATCGTGCTCTGGGTGCCGTCGGGCGATGACGACTTCGTTGCGGTCGCCCATTCCCGTCCCTCGAGCGCGGCGACCCTCTTCTACCGCGACTTCGTCGGGCAGCAGATCAAGTCGCAGTGGCACGACCTGGTCACCCGGGCGTTCACGTCGGCGCGGATCGTCGATTCCTCGGCCCCCGACTGGTACGAGGAGATGCCGACGCGAGTGCGCGCCGTCCCCGTCATGCGTCGGCTCTCCGCGACCGGCACGGAGCTCGCCCCCGACCCCGTCGCCGTCATCACCCGTCACACGAACCTCGGCGCGACTCGCACCCCGAGTCGTCAGGAGCTCACCTTCAACGAGTGCGCCGAAGAGCTGTTCCAGATGATCGCGTCGGGCGACTTCCCCGATCTCGGCGCGCCGACGGGGCCGCGACGGGGCGCCCCGCGAGCTTCCGACGGCCTGATCCGCCTCGACGTCGACGGCGTCACCACGTTCGCGAGCCCGAACGCGCTGTCGGCGTTCAATCGCATGGGATTCGATGACGAGCTCGAGGGCGAGTCGCTGCCCGAGGTGGCCACGCAGCTGCTGAGCGGCAAGCTCGTGGTCGACGAGTCGCTCCCGCTCGTGGTCACCGGTCGGGCGCCGTGGCGGACGGATGTGGAGTCCCGCGGAGTGACCGTCACCCTGCGAGCCATCCCGATCCGGCGCCGCGGCGATCGGATCGGCGCGATCGTGCTGAGCCGAGACGTGACGGAGATGCGCCACCAGGAGCAGGAGCTCATCACCAAGGATGCGACGATCCGCGAGATCCACCATCGGGTGAAGAACAATCTCCAGACGGTGGCCTCGCTCCTTCGGATCCAGGCCAGGCGCACGCACTCCGACGAGGCTCGGGACGCACTGACGCAGGCCATGCGGCGCGTCGGCGCCATCGCGGTGGTGCACGACACGCTGTCCGAGGGGCTCACGCAGAACGTCGACTTCGACGAGGTCTTCGATCGTGCGCTGCTGCTCGTCGCCGAGGTGGCCTCCGCCCACAACACCACGGCGCATCCCAAGCGGTCGGGGTCCTTCGGCGTACTGCCGAGCGAGTATGCGACTCCGCTCGCCCTCGCGCTCACCGAGCTCGTGACGAACGCGGTCGAGCACGGGCTCGCGGGTCAGGAGGGCGACGTCGAGATCGTCGCCGACCGCACGTCGACCGCACTCAGCGTGCTCGTTCGCGACACGGGCTCGGGGCTCCCCGAGGGCATGGTCGGCGAGGGGCTCGGAACGCAGATCGTTCGCACGCTCATCCAGGGCGAGCTCGGCGGAACCATCGACTGGCACACGGTGGTGGGAAGCGGCACCGAGGTGACCATCGAGGTGCCGCTGCGCTGGATCAGCGGGGAGTAACGGGTCGGGCCTCAGCCAGCCCGACGTGCGCGAGCAGCGCGACGCTTCAGGGCGCGACGCTCGTCTTCGCTGAGGCCGCCCCAGACACCCGAGTCCTGGCTGGTCTCGAGGGCGTATTGCAGGCAGATCTCGGTGACGGTGCAGCGGGCGCAGACAGCCTTCGCCTTCTCGATCTGGTCGACCGCAGGACCAGTGTTGCCGACCGGGAAGAACAGTTCGGGGTCAGCGGTGAGGCAGGCAGCTTTGTCGCGCCAATCCATGAAGATGCTCCTTGCGTGTACTTCGTTCGCAGACGCGCACGATTGCGCAAGCCGTCGCCGGCAGCTGCGTGGGGGAAAGCCGAATCTCGGGAAGTAGGATCATGACTGATCGGCTCACGTCCCTGTGAGCATCAACTCGGCCTCATAAATGGTCGCATAGCGGAGAGACCGAATCAATAGTCGTGAATGGGATAACCCTGTGAATCGCTTCGCCGACGACGAACCCATGCCGCATGCGGCATCTGCTTCCGGCGGCGTGCGAGCGGCCCTCGTCGTCGTGAACGCGGTGCTCATCCTCGAGGCGGTCGCGCTCGCGGCGGTGGCGGTGTGGCTCGTCGTCGATCTCGTTGCGCTGCGGCCGTCGTCGTACGCCACCGCCATCGCGCTCACCGTCCTCGTCGCGATCGGTGCGGCGTGGGTCGGGGCGACCGCGATCGCGTCGCTG
>DASUVU010000387.1:0-9895 GCA_036378815.1 Agromyces sp.
ATCGCCGCCTTCGAGCAGGCGATCGCCGGGCTCACAGTGCCTGCGGCAGCGCCGAGCCCCGAGGCGACGCCGACGAGCCCGCCGAGTTCCTGATCCTCGGCCCGGAACACGAGATGCTCGGCCACAGCCGATCCTGGCCCAGGTCGGGTCTGACGTCGGCGGGACGAACCGTCACGGCGACGGCGTGCGCGGCGTCGAGGAGAACGCGCGCCGGCCGAGGGGATCGAGTCGTTCGACCAGCGGTTCGAGGATGTCGGCGAGCTCTCGCAGTTGCTCCGGATCGAGCCGATCGATCACGAGCTCCTTCACGAGCGCGATGTGACCGGGGATGGCGCGCACGAGCACCCGTCGCCCGGCGCTGCTCAGGTGGACGTTGACGATGCGGGCGTCGTTCTCATTGCCGAGGCGCTCGACGAGTTGACGCTCGGCGAGCTTTCCCACGACCCGGGAAAGACGGGGCGTCGTGGCGTTCACGGCGGAGGCCAGCTCCGTCGTACGCAATGAAGCGCCCTCCGCCTGCTGCAGTGTGCTGAGCACCAGGAACTCGAAGTGCGTGATGCCGGAGTCCGCTTGCAACTGCAGGTCGAGGGCAGCAGGCAGCAGTTCCGCGGTCCACACCAGCGACAGCCACGCTCGGGACTCGAGCGCATCCATACGCGGGACCTGATACGTCATCTCATCGCGAGTCTATGTCGATGGTCGACCGAGGTCTGCGAAGCATCCGGGGCGCGTGCCGATCACCGCTCGCCATCGGCGGCCCCATGTCACAATCACACGGCCTCGGCGGTCTTATGAAGTGAAGCAGCTCGTGAGAGATCACCGGGCGCCCTCCACCGAAGGAAGACCGAAATGACCGTCGTTCTCCGTACGCCCGAAGATTTTCGTATCGCGCGCCGACACCGTCGCATGCTCACCATGGCTATCGCGGTCATCGTGCCGGTCATCGTGTGGGCTCTGGCGTCCGCCGCGGGCGCCGAGTTCGTCGTCGCGAATCCGCTCGTCGGCACGCTCGAGATCGATTGGACGCTCCTGATCGTCAGCACGCTTCCGATCGCGCTCGCCGCGTGGGGTGTGCTGGCGTTGCTCGAGCGCATCACGCGGCGCGCCCGAACGATCTGGACGATGATCGCCGTCGCCGCGCTCGCCCTGTCGGTGCTGCCGATCGCGTTCGTCGACACGTCTGACAGCACGCGGGTGGCCCTCGGGATCATCCACGTCGCCACCGGCCTGTTCCTGATCAGGATGCTCCGGCACGGCGCTCGCAACTGGTAGCCGGGTACCGGTGCACCAACCCATCGCCAGTGGGCGTCGGCACGTACGATGGGGCCACCTGTCGCCCGCGGCTAGCATGGCCGCATGGCCCAGCAGTTCGCTTCCGTCGACGAATTCCTCGCCGCACAGACGACCGACCGGCGCGCCGACGTCGAATCGCTGCGTGCGCTCGTACGGGAGGCGGATCCAGGGCTCACCGAGGTCGTCAAGTGGAATTCGCCGAACTACGTGTTCGACGGCTTGGATCGTCTCACCGTCAACGCCGCCGGCAATGGACCGACGCGGCTGATCCTCCACTTCGGCACCGGCCGTGAAGAACACAAAGACATTCCACCGCGGTTCTCGGGCGACCCTGAGAGGCTGCTCACCTGGCACTCCGATATTCGCGCCAGCCTTCCATTGCCGCCGGCCGCCGATCTCGACCGGAAGCGAGACGCGGTCATCGCGGTCATCCGCGCGTGGCTCGCTCAGTCGTAGAGGAATCGACGATCAGCGTGAGGATTCCGTGAGGCAGGGGCGGTGGTGACCGACATCGAGACGGGGGATCGCCCCGAGAAGCTCGGCATCCGCGAGGTCGCCGCGCTCGCCGGGGTGTCGCACATGACCGTTTCGCGCGTGCTCAACGGGCATCCGAACATTCGTCCTGCGACCCGCCAGCGCGTGTTGGATGTGATCCAGCAGCTCGACTTCAAGCCGAACAGCGCAGCCCGGGCGCTCGCGACGCAGCGCACGCAGCGCATCGGCGTCATCGTCGACAGCTCGGTCGAGTTCGGTCCGACCAGCACGTTGCGCGGCATCGAGTTCGCGGCGCGCTCGAGTGGATACTCCGTGGCATCCGTCGCCATGCAGGACGAGGCGAGCCTCACGCCCGAGGATGCCGTGAGCCATCTCATCGCCGAGGGCGTCGACGCGCTCTGCATCGTCGCCCCGCGCTCGTCGTCGGTCTCGGCCCTGCGTCGCATCTCGATCGACGTGCCGGTGCTCGTGGTCAAGGCCGCGAAGGATCCGAACTTCCTCACCGTCAGCGTCGACCAGCAGCTCGGCACGATCCTCGCCGTCGACCACCTGGTGTCCCTCGGACACCGCGACATCCTGCACCTCGCGGGCCCGCTCGACTGGCTCGACGCCCGCGGCCGCGAGCGTGCCTTCCACGCCCGCATCGAGCAGTGGGGGCTGAAGGCCCGGCCGATCGTCGTCGGCGACTGGACCGCGGACTTCGGCTACGACTATGCGGTGAACCTGAGGAGCCTGCCCGAGTACACGGCCATGTTCATCGCGAACGACGAGATGGCGTTCGGGGTCGTGCACGGATTCCACGACCGGGGCATCCGGGTGCCCGAGGACGTGAGCCTCGTCGGGTTCGACGACCTGCCGCTTTCGAGGCATTCCATCCCGCCGCTCACGACGGTCAGGCAGGACTTCCACGCGCTGGGGGTCAAGGCCATGGAGGTGCTGCGCGCCGCGCTCGAGGGCCGAGAGATCCCGCAGCGCTCGAAGATCCCGAGCGAGCTGATCGTCCGCACGTCGACCGCTCCGCCGAGGGCATCATGAGCGCCACGGATGCCTCGACTCGGCCGGTCGTCGAGATGACCGGCATCACCGTGGTGATCGACGCCACGACGGTGCTGCACGAGGTCGACCTGCGGTTGTTCCCTGGCGAGATCCACGCGCTCATGGGCGGCAACGGCGCGGGGAAGTCGTCGCTGGTGAAGGCCCTCACCGGCGCGTACCGCATCGATGCCGGCGAGGTCAGGATCGCCGGCGAGCAGGTCGTGCTCTCGGGCCCGGCGGCGGCCGAGGCGGCAGGTGTCGCGGCCGCCTTCCAGGACGTCGACCTGTGCGGCAACCTCTCGATCGCCGAGAACATCATGATCGGCCACGAGGAGCGTCGCTGGTACGGCATCTCATGGGGAGCGACCAGGCGCAGGGCCATCGAGGTGCTCGACGAGCTCGGGCTCGGCCACCTCGATCCCCGGCGCGCCGTCTCGACGCTCGCACCGGCGATCCAGCAGCTCGTCGCGATCGCGCGTGCGATGGTCACCCACCCGAAGGTGCTCGTCCTCGACGAGCCGACGTCGAGCCTCGACGCCGACGAGGTGGCGACGCTCTTCCGTGCGCTGCGGACGCTCCGCGACCACGGCGTGGCGATTCTCTTCGTCTCGCACTTCCTCGAACAGGTGTACGCGATCAGCGATCGCATCACCGTGCTGCGTGACGGGGTCGGCCAGGGAGAGTACCCGACGCGCGAACTCGATCGCGCCGTGCTCATCGCGAAGATGATCGGCAAGGACCTGACCGAGCTGCGCCGCATCGGTTCCGAGCGGCGCGAGCACCACGCCGACCCGACAGGCGAGCCGGTCTACCGTGCGATCGACCTCGGGCGGCGTGGTGAGTTCGAGGCGACCGACCTCGAGCTCCATCGCGGTGAGGTGGTCGGTCTCGGAGGGCTGCGCGGTTCCGGCCGGAGCGAGTTCGGGCAGTTGTTGGCTGGCGTGGTGCGTCGCGATTCGGGCACGATCAGCATCGACGGTCGTGCGCTCGCCCTGCCGAACCCGGCTGCCGCGCTGCGGCACCGCATCGCCTTCGCCAGCGAGGACCGCCGCGACGCGGGCATCATCGAGGAGCTGAGTGTACGCGACAACATCATCCTCGCGCTGCAGGGCATCCGTGGGTGGGCCAGGCCGATCTCCCGCGCCGAGCGTGACGCGCTCGTCGACCGGTTCATGGAGTCGCTCATGATCGTCGCGCCCGCGTTGGACGCCCCGGCGCGACGGTTGTCGGGGGGCAACCAGCAGAAGGTGCTGCTCGCGAGGTGCCTCGCCACGAGGCCGAGTGTGCTCGTCCTGGACGAGCCGACGCGTGGTGTCGACATCCGGGCCAAGGTGGAGATCCAGGCGCGTGTGGCCGAGATGGCCCGCGAAGGGATGGCCGTCGTCTTCATCTCGTCGGAGCTCGATGAGGTCGTGCGTGTGAGCGACCGCATCGCGATCCTCAAGGACCGTCGCAAGATCGGAGAGGTGAGCAACGGGCCAGGTCTCAGTGTCGACACGATCATCGAGATGATCGCCGCCGACGACGAAGACGACGCCTAGTCCGGCGCCAGGGCATCCGGCCTCATGCGGAATTTGATGTTTCCGGGAACATTCGCTTGCGGAAGAGAAATTGTTCCCGGTAACATCGCGCAAGCGGACGCCCCACGTGTCCTGCAATCACCCCGAGGTCCGCAGTGTGGACATACGTAGCCGGCGCAATCGTGCCGGATCTCAAGGAGGAGATCACATGTCAGTTCAGAGGCGATTCGCGAAGCTCGTCGGTCTGGCGGCCGTCGGCGCGCTCAGCATCAGCCTCGTTGCCTGCTCCAGCGGCGGCGGCGGCGACGACGGCGGCTCGGCCGGCGGCGAGGGCGACCTCACCACGGTCGGCTTCGTGGCGGTCGGCCCCGAAGGCGCATGGCGCGAGGCCAACGAGAAGAACATCCAGGAGACGTTCACCGAGGACGCCGGGTTCGACCTGAAGTACGCCCCGGCCACGAACCTCGACCAGAAGTCGCAGATCGACGCGTTCACATCGTTCGTCGACGAGGGCGTCGACGTGATCCTGCTCTCGGCCACTGAGGCATCCGGCTGGGAGAGCTCGCTCGAGCGTGCGCAGGAGGCCGAGATCCCGGTGATCCTCCTCGACCGCGGCATCGAGCCCGACGACACCAGCCTCTACGTCACGCGCATCGCTCCCGACAACGTCGAGGTCGCGAGCGCGGTCGGCGCTTGGGCGGTCGAACAGCTCCCCGACGGAGGCAACTACATCACGCTCGAGGGCCCCGCCGGGGTCGGCGTCGTGAACGAGCGGAACAAGGGCTGGGACGCCTCCGTCGAGGGCTCGAAGCTCGTCGAGGTCGCCGCGCAGACCGCGAACTGGTCGGCCGAAGAGGGCAAGAGCGTCACCGAGACGCTCCTCAAGGCGAACAACAACAACATCCAGCTCATCTTCGCCCAGAACGACGAGATGGGCCTCGGCGCAGCACAGGCGGTCGAGGAGGCGGGCCTCAAGCCGGGCACCGACGTGAAGATCGCGACGATCGACGGCACGCTCGCCGCGATGGAGGCGCTCGCGGGCGGTCAGCTCAGCTTCGTGCACGAGTACAACCCGCTCTTCGGCGAGACCGCGCTCGAGGTCGTCGAGAAGACGCTCAACGGCGAATCGGTCGACTCCTACATCATCGTGCCGAGTGAGGCATTCGACTCAGCCGAGTCCGCACAGGCCGTGCTCGCCGACCGCCAGTACTGATCGGACTTCACGTCGCCGATGGCGGCGTGAAGCACCGGCGGTGCGGGGCCCGCTTCCACAGCGGTCCCCGCACCGTTCCATTGAACGGACGGCCGTCTTGCCGCGGCTGGATCACAGAATGCGATTGCCATGAGTGAAGCACCGCCCCTCGTGGAGATGCGAGACATCTCCATCGAGTTCCCGGGCGTCAAGGCGCTGGACGAGGTGGATTTCCGCCTCTTCCAAGGTGAGGTCCACGCGCTGATGGGCGAGAACGGCGCTGGAAAGTCGACGCTCATCAAGGCATTGACCGGCGTCTACAAGATCGACCGCGGCTCCATCCTCGTCGCCGGTCAGGAGCGTCAGTTCCACGGCACGGGCGACGCCCAGAGCGCTGGGATCTCGACCGTGTACCAAGAGGTCAACCTCGTCACGAACCTGTCGATCGGCGAGAACGTGATGCTGGGCCACGAGGTGCGCGGTGCCTTCGGCGTGAACTGGAGGGCCACCCACCGGGCCGCGACCGAGGCGCTCGCGGGCCTGGGGCTCGACCACCTCGATACGCACAAGCCGCTGTCGACGCTGTCGATCGCCATGCAGCAGCTCGTCGCGATCAGCCGGGCCATGGCGATCAAGGCGAAGGTACTCATCCTCGACGAACCGACGTCGAGCCTCGACTCGGCCGAGGTCGAGGGACTGTTCCGGATCCTGCGCTCGCTCCGCGACCAGGGCGTCGCGATCCTGTTCGTCTCCCACTTCATCGACCAGGTCTACGCCATCAGCGACCGACTGACGATTCTGCGCAACGGCCGCTACGAGGGCGAGTACCTCACCCGAGACCTCGACCGGCACGCGCTGATCTCGAAGATGATCGGCAAGGACTTCGGCGTGCTGTCCGCACTCGGTGGCAACCGCCGTGTCGAGAGCCGCGACTACGCGGCCGAGGCTCCGTTGCTCGCGGCCAAAGGCGTCGGCCGCCGCGGCTCGATCGAGCCCACGGACCTCGACATCCACCGCGGCGAGGTCGTCGGCTTCGCCGGCCTGCTCGGCTCGGGTCGCACCGAACTCGCCCGCCTGCTCTACGGCGCGGATCGCGCCGAGGAGGGCGAGCTGGCGCTGCACGGCAAGCGCGTCGACATCAAGAGCCCCGCCGACGGCCTCGGCAAGCGCATCGCGTTCTCGACCGAGAACCGCCGCGATGAGGGCATCATCGCCGACCTGACCGTGCGCGAGAACATGATCCTCGCGGTGCAGGCCGAGCGTGGGTGGGCCCGACCGATCCCGCGAAAGGAACAGGACGAGCTCGTCGACAAGTACATCACCGCACTGAACGTGCGGCCCGCCGACCCGAACCGGCTCATCAAGAACCTCTCCGGCGGCAACCAGCAGAAGGTCCTGCTCGGCCGCTGGCTCGCGACGAATCCCGAGCTGCTGATCCTCGACGAGCCCACGCGCGGCATCGACGTGGGCGCGAAGGCCGAGATCCAGGAGGCCGTCGCCGCACTCGCCGAGGACGGCGTCTCCGTCGTCTTCATCTCCTCCGAGCTGGAGGAGGTGGTGCGCCTGAGTGAGCGCATCATCGTCCTGAAGGACCATCAGAAGATCGGCGAGATCGTCAACGGCCGCGACGTCACCGCCCAGCAGGTGGTCGACATCATCGCCGCGCACGGACTCGAGGCGGCCGCCGAGAGTGGCATCATCGATGCCGAGGCGGATTTGCATCCGGTCGAGGCCGCGCACGCGACCGCGCCCGTGCCCCCTACGATGGAAGAGGACTCATGAGCAACGCTGCTCGAACGTCTTGGATGCGCGAACTCATCCGCAAGCCGTTCTTCTGGGGCCTGGTCGCGATCTTCGCGCTCCTCGCACTCAACGTGCTCAAAGACCCCACCTACCTCGCGCTCTCGATCAACCCCGTCAACGGCAACCTCGTCGGCAACGTGGTCGACATCCTGCGGGCGTCGGCGCCGATCCTCATGATCGCCGTCGGAATGGCGCTCGTCATCGCCACCGGGGGCATCGACCTCTCGGTCGGCTCGGTGATGGCCGTCTCGGGTGCCGTGTCGATGGTCTTCCTGAAGGATGCCGGACAATCCGGTTCGATCGGAGTCGCGCTCGGCGCGATCGGCCTGGCCCTGCTCGTCAGCGCGGTGCTCGGCGCCGTCAACGGCGTGCTCGTCGCCTACGTCGGCCTGCAGCCCTTCATCAGTACGCTCATCATGATGCTCGCAGGCCGCGGCATCGCGAAGGTCATCACCGAGGGCCAGAACACGTCGGCCACGAACGATCCGTTCCGCTGGATCGCCAACGGCTTCGTCATCGGGCTGCCCGTGGTGTTCCTCTTCGCGGTCGCGATCGTGATCGTCGTCGCACTCGTCGTACGCCGCAGCGCACTGGGACTCATGATCGAGGCGATCGGGATCAACCCGAAGGCGAGCCGCATGGCGGGCATCAGGCCCAGCGGACTGCTGCTCACGGTCTACATCCTGAGCGCCGTGCTCGCGGGCGTGGCCGGCATCATGTCGGTCGGCACCGTGATGACGGTCGACGTGTCGCGCACCGGTTACCAGATGGAACTGGACGCGATCCTCGCGGTCGTCATCGGCGGCACCTCGCTCTCGGGCGGCAAGTTCTCGATAGGCGGTGCCGTGGTCGGCGCACTGCTCATCGCCACCCTCGACAAGACCATCGTGTTCCTCGGCATCTCCTCGTCGGCCACCCCGGCCTTCAAAGCGATCGTGATCATCGTGCTCTGCATGCTGCAGTCCGATCGGGTGCGCAGCTGGTTCGTCCAACGGCGCAAGCCTCCCTTGGCGAAGCTCGGAACGACCGGCGTCCCGTCGAAGCAGGAGAAGCAGGAGGTGACGGCATGACCTCCGTGCAGAGCCCCCGAGCCGACGCGCCGGTCGAGGCATCCGCTTCGTCGAAGCTCGTCGACCGCGTGAAGCGGGTCGTCGCGTCCAACCCGTCGGTGCTTCCGACCGTCGCCGCGATCGTCATCTTCATCGGCATGGTCGTCTACGGCGAGATCGCCTACGGCCGCATCGTGCAGTACAACACGCTGTCGAACCTGCTCATCAACAACGCGCACCTGATCATCCTCGCGGTGGCGATGACCTTCGTGATCCTCACGGGCGGCATCGACCTGTCGGTGGGCTCCATCATCGCGCTCTCGAGCGTGGCCGGCGTGATGCTCGCGAACGCCGGATGGAACCCGCTGCTCGTGATCCTGCTGATGATCCTCATCGGCACGGCGATCGGCCTTGCCAGTGGCATCCTCATCCAATTCTTCAACGTGCAGCCGTTCATCGCGACGCTCGCGATGATGTTCCTCGGCCGCGGCCTCGCCTCGTTGCTCAGCACGCAGCCCGAGCGTCTCGCCGACGACTCCCCGCTCCACTGGATCGGCGAGCAGTTCAAGATCATCGATGGCGAGAAGGTCAACGACGTGGTCATCACCCCCGGCGTGATCATCGCGGTCGTGGTCGTACTCGTGGCGTTCTTCGTGCTGCACCGCACCCGCACCGGCCGTACCGTGTACGCGATCGGGGGGTCCGAGAGCTCCTCGGCCCTCATGGGTCTCGCGGTTCCGCGCACGAAGGTGCTCGTGTACGTCATCAGCGGCACGCTCTCGGGCGTCGCAGCCGTGGTCTACACTTCTCGCCTCGGGATCGCGCAGAACATCACCGGCATCGGCTGGGAGCTCGACGCGATCGCCGCGACGGTCATCGGCGGAACGCTGCTCACGGGCGGCTACGGCTACGTGCTCGGCTCCGTGGTCGGTGCCCTGGTGCTCGGTCTGATGAACGTGCTGATCACCCGTGACGGCGGCATCCCGCCCGAGATGACGACGATCATCACCGGTGGCATCCTGCTGATCTTCGTGCTGCTGCAGCGCGCGGTGACCTCGAAGCGGCATACCTAGCGCCCTCGGCGCGCGTAAGGAAGGAGGGTGGATGCCTCGTGGCATCCACCCTTCGTCATGTCGTGTGGTGGGCTATTCGACGAGCTTGCCCGCCGTCGAGACCTCGCGCATGAGCGCCGCGATCTCGTCGGGGATCGGCGGGATCTCCTCACGGGTCACGCCGGCCGACGGCGACCACACCAGGTTCACCTGCAGCGACTCGTCGAGCTCGGGGTAGTCGCTGCGGTTGTGGGCCCCGCGGGTCTCGCGCCGTTCGAGTGCAGCCTCGAGCGTCGCACGAGCAGCAAGCGCGGCCGACTTCAGGTCGAACGCGTGCGCCAGGTCCTGGTATCCGGCGATGTCGGGGTGCACGCCGATGTCGGCCATGCGGGCCTCGATCGCGTCGAGCTCGGCGAGTCCCGCGCGCAGGCCGGTCTCGTCGCGAACCACGCCGGC
>DASUVU010000388.1:0-3078 GCA_036378815.1 Agromyces sp.
CCGACGAGCACGCCCTCGCCGTCGACGACCGGCAGGCCGCTGACGCGGTAGGTCGCGCACAGGTGGTCGACCTCGGCGACGGTGGCGTCGGGCGTCGTGGTCACCGGGTTGGAGACCATGCCCGACTCGCTGCGCTTCACCCGGTCGACCATGTCGGCCTGCTCCTGGATGGAGAGGTTGCGATGCAGGATGCCGATGCCGCCCTGGCGGGCCATGGCGATGGCCATGCGCGCCTCGGTCACGGTGTCCATCGCGGCGGACAGTAGGGGCGTCGCGACGTCGATGCGCCGCGTCAGTCGCGAGGTCGTGTCGGCCTCGCTCGGGATCACGTCGGTGTGACCTGGCAGCAGCAGGACGTCGTCGTAGGTCAGTCCTGTGAATCCGAACGGATCTGCCTGATCCATCTCTCCCCTTCGTCTCTCCGAGTCATGGCGCACCCGTGAGTGGTGGAGCTCCCGGGATGCATCAATGTTAAGCGAGTTTGCGCGGCGGGCATTCCCCGGATAACAATCGAGGGCCATTGTGCCTGTGTGCGAAACACATGGGACATAATCGGCACGTACTGTCAGACGACGTTGTCGGCAGGAAAGACCGGACCCGGACGGCCAACAGCCCCCGGGACCCCAGGAGGTGCAGTGGAACCCACGCAAACAGTCGTCAGACGGTCTCGCGGGAGGTGGCTCATCCTCCTCGGAATTCTGTTGTCCGCACTCACTCTGTCCGGCATCGCAGCGTCCCCTGCGATGGCGGAGGATGGGAGTACGCCCAGCCCGAGTTCCGAGGAAGATTTCGAGTTCTTCTTCATCGGGAACGTCAAGTTCGACGACAAGCCGCTCGAAGGCGTGCAGATCACGGTCGACGGCAACGGCTACGAGGCCTCGACCAAGACGAACGCCGAAGGCCGATGGGAGCTCGGCGTACCCGAGAAGGGCGAGTACAAGCTCACGCTCGACGAGGACACCCTCCCCAAGGGCGTCGTCGTCCAGGAGGGCCAGTCCACGGTGACCGCCGAGTTCGGCCTCACCAACCGCAAGGCGGTGAACTTCTTCCTCGGTGAGGGCACCCGCACGACGACCGACATCGGCGCCCAGGTGCTGATCCGCGTGGTCAACGGCCTCAACTTCGGTCTCCTGCTCGCGCTGGCGGCGATCGGCCTCTCGCTCATCTTCGGCACGACCGGCCTCTCCAACTTCGCGCACGCGGAGATGGTCACGTTCGGCGCATTGATGGTGCTCACCTTCGGCGTCGACCTGGCGTTGCCGATCTGGCTGGCGATCGCGATCGCGATCGTCCTCAGCGCCGGACTCGGCTACACCCTCGATGCCGTCATCTGGAAACCGCTGAGGCGGCGAGGGGTCGCATTGATCCCGCTGATGATCGTGAGCATCGGACTCTCGCTCGCGCTGCGGTACACGTACCAGTTCTTCTACGGCGGCGCGACCCGGCAGCTGCCGGGTGCGACCCTGCCGTCGGAGATCCACATCGGGCCGATCACGCTCTCGTGGATCGACGTCGCGAGCATGGCCACGTCGGTCGTGGTGCTCGCCGCCTTCGCGTTCTTCCTGCTGCGCACCCGCATCGGCAAGGCGACGCGAGCGGTCTCCGACAACCCGAGCCTCGCGGCCGCGAGCGGCATCGACGTCGACCGCGTCATCCGCATCGTGTGGATCGCGGGCGGCGCGCTCGCCGGCCTCTCCGGCATCCTCTGGGCGTACTTCCGTCCCGGCGTCAGCTGGGACATGGGCTTCCAGATCCTCCTGCTCATCTTCGCCGCGGTCACCCTCGGCGGCTTGGGCACCGCGTTCGGCGCGCTCGTCGGCTCCCTCATCGTCGGCCTCTTCATCGAGCTGTCGACGCTGTGGCTGCCGTCCGACATGAAGTACGTCGGCGCGCTCGTCGTGCTGATCCTGGTGCTGCTGTTCCGACCGCAGGGAATCCTCGGTCGCCGCGAGAGAATCGGATAAGGAGGAAACCCGACATGATCGACTGGATTGCGATCTTCTCCAACGCGGCGCAGGAGCTCATCAGCCCCACCACCGCCGCCTACGCCCTGGCCGCACTCGGCCTGGCGATCCACTTCGGATACACAGGCCTCCTGAACTTCGGTCAGGCGGGCTTCATGGCCCTGGGCGCGTACGGTTACGCGATCTCCACGCTGAGCTTCGGATTCCCCGTGTGGGCGTCCGTGCTCGTCGGCGTCGGGGCGTCCGTGATCTTCGCTCTGATCCTCGGTATCCCCACGCTGCGCCTGCGGGCCGACTACCTCGCGATCGTCACGATCGCGGCGGCGGAGATCCTGCGGCTCATCTTCACCACGAACACGTTCGACGCCCTCACGGGTTCCGCGAGCGGCCTGCAGGGCTACAAGGACGGCTTCGCCGCCCTGAACCCCATCCCGCCCGGCACCTACGGCTTCGGGCCCTTCACGTACAACGCCTACGACTGGTGGATCCGGATCGTCGGGTGGACGCTCGTCGTGATCTTCGCGCTGCTCACCTGGCTGCTCATGCGCAGCCCGTGGGGCCGCGTGATCAAGGGCATCCGCGAAGACGAGGACGCCGTGCGCGCCCTCGGCAAGAACGTCTACTCCTACAAGATGCAGAGCCTCATCATCGGTGGCGTCTACGGCACCCTCGCCGGCATGATCTTCATCATGCCGCGAGCGGTCGTGCCCGCGAACTACCAGACGTCGCTCACGTTCTTCATCTACGCGATCCTGCTGCTCGGCGGTGCGGCCACGATCCTCGGGCCGGTGATCGGCTCGATGATCTTCTGGGTGCTGCTCTCGTTCTTCTCGGGCTTCGTCGCCCGCGCGGTCGAGGCCGGCTGGTTGCCGTTCATGTCGCAGGTGCAGGCCGGTCAGCTCCGGTTCATCCTCGTCGGCGTGGCGATCATGCTGCTCGTCGTATTCAGGCCCCAGGGCATCTTCGGAAACAAGAAGGAGCTGGCCTTTGTCAAGTGACACCACCCCCACGTCGAAGCCGGTGAAGACCACCGGCCTCCACGTCGGCGAACCCGCACCGGGCGTCCAGAAGGTCGACCCGATCCTCATCGCCGACGGCGTCAAGCGCACGTTCG
>DASUVU010000389.1:0-2996 GCA_036378815.1 Agromyces sp.
ACGCTGATCGCGTGGCGGCCGGCGGCCTCGAGCGCACGATCGATCTCGAGCTCGAGCACGCCGTAGGTGGACTGGTCGTCGAAGAACTCGACCCACGCCGCGGCGACGTGTCCCAGCGGGTCGTGATCATGCACGAAGTACGGCGCGTCCGCCGTGGCGGACCAGCGCGCGACCTCATCGTCGGAGATGCCGTCGAACGCCAGCGCACGCACGTTCGCGTATCCCTCGAGAGCGTGGATGGCCGACGTCGCCTCGTCGCCGACGACGACCAGCGTGGTACTGGCCGGTGCCTCCATGTCCGCATTGTACGTCGGGCACCGTCGGAGCGGCGGGATCCCGGGCGGGGCGAAGCGAGCCGGCACCGAGTCGCCCGGATCTCGCCAGAATCGGGCGACTCGACCGGGACACGACACCGAGTCGCCCGAATCTCGCCAGAAACGGGCAACTCGACCGCGGTGAGGCGTCAGGGAATGCGGAGCACGACGTTGCCGCGCTTGCGGCCCGTGTCGACGTATCGGTGGGCCTCGGCGATGTCATCGAGATCGTACGTGCGGTCGATCACCGGGCGGAACGCGCCCGTCTCGGCGAGCCGGGCGAACCCGGCGAAGTCCTCGCTGGTGACGGGAGCGAGCTTCATCGTCACGAGCTTGCCACTGCGCCGGCTGTGTCGCCCCGCCGACAGCATGCCCTTGAGGTCGGCGACCACCAGGAGCAGCGCTCCTCCGGGCTTGATCGACCGCTCGACGCGCTCGAACGGCGCGTTGCCCACGCAGTCGACGACCACGTCGTACACCTCGCCGGCCGCGGCGAAGTCCTCGGCGGTGTAGTCGATGACGCGGTCGGCGCCGAGCGAGCGAACCAGGTCGGCGTTGGCACCGCTGCACACGGCGGTGACGCGCGCGCCGCGGAGCTTCGCGAGCTGCACGACTGCGCTGCCGACCGCACCCGATGCCCCGTTCACGAGGACCTCCGTGCCGGCAACGATGTCGACGTGCGCGAGGAAAGCCAGGGCCGTGTGGCCGCCGAAGACCAGCGCCACCGCCTCCTCCATGCTGAGGCTGGGCGGCTTCGGCGCGATCGCCTTCGAGACGGGAACGCAGACGTACTCGGCGTGCCCGCCGAACGACCCGCCGAGCATCGCGATCACCTCGTCGCCCGGTGCGAAGCCCGTGACGTCGGCGCCGACCGCTTCGACGACACCCGCGACGTCCATGCCAAGCACCCGCTTGCGCGGCCGGAACACCCCGAGCGAGACCGGGATGAGGAAGCCGAGCCCGTCGGGCAGGTCACGGCTTCGAAGGCGGTGGTCGGCGACGCTCACCGTGCTCGCGTGCACCCGAACCAGCAGTTCGTCGGGCTTCGGTGTCGGCCTCGACACCTGCTCGACGCGGACGACCTCGGGGCCGCCGAATCGACGTGCCACCGCCGCACGCATCCGCGTGCCCTGAGCTTGTGTTGTTCTCATCACGTTCCCTTACCTTACAGTGTATGTCTTACGTCGTAAGGTACACTGCTTGAGCATGGATGTCCAGACCTCTCCCGTCAGCGACGCGGCACGCCGCGCGCCCCTGACACGCGACCGCGTGCTGCAGACCGCCGTCGGGCTGGCCGACGAGGCCGGCATCGCCGCGGTGACCATGCGCCGGCTCGCCGAGGAGCTGGGCGTCGAGCCGATGTCGCTCTACTACCACCTGCCCAACAAGGAGGCGATCCTCGACGGGATCGTCGACCTCGTCTTCCGCGAGGTCGAGGAGGCGGCGGGCGTCTTCGAGGCGCCGGCGCAGGGCACCTCCGTCCCCGACCCCGGATGGAAGGCGGCGCTGCGCGCACGCATTCTCGCCGCCCGCCGCGTGATGCTGCGGCATCCGTGGGTCCCGGCACTGCTCGACTCACGCAGCGGCCTGGGGCTCGCACAGGCCCGGTACGTCGACGCCGTGGTCGGCACCCTGCGGTCGGGTGGGCTCTCGTACGACCTCATCCACCACGCGATGCACGCGCTGGGCAGCCGCATGTTCGGCTTCACGCAGGAGCTCGGCGAGGAGCCCGGCGCGTCAGGCGGAGCTGGCGGAGGCGACGCAGGCGACCCCGACGCGCTGGCGCAGATGGCCGAGCACGTGCCGAATCTCGCGGCCATGCTGGCCGTTGTCGCGCACGACGATCCCGATTCCACGCTCGGCTGGTGCGACGACCAGTTCGAGTTCGAGTTCGGGCTCGACATCATCCTCGACGGGCTCGAGCGGCTGCACGAGCGCGGCTGACCGAAACCACCGAGTCGCCCGAATTCGGTGGAATTCGGGCGACTCGGTTCAGACGGCGGGACGAAGTGCGTCGATCGGGTCGCCGAGGCCGGGCAGCACGTCGGAGAAGGCGACGCCGCCGACGGTGATCACCCGCCACGAGGCATCCGTGAACCGCACGTACGACGACGACGCGTTCTCGAGCTTCGGGTACCGCCGCTCGGCGTGTCCCGAGATGGCCGCGAGCGTGTGGCGGATCACCATCGCGTGCGTCACGACGAGCACTCGGGAGTCAGCGTGCTCGCTCGCGATGCGCTCGAGGGCACGGATGCCGCGGGGCCCCACCGCCTCGTCGGGCTCCTTGCCCTCGAAGTCGCGGTCGGGCCAGCGCGCACCGAGGTCGGCGACGGGCACGCCCTCGGCCTCGCCGAACTCCTGCTCGATGAGCTCGTCGTAGGACGCGCCGAGTGGCACGCGAAGGGCCGACCCGATGAGCTCGGCGGTCTCCCGCGCGCGTACCAGGGGCGAGCTGACGACGGCGTCCCACGGCTCAGACGAGAGGGCGGATGCCGCGACGCGAGCCTGCTCGCGTCCCGTCTCGTTGAGGGGGATGTCGCTGCGTCCCTGCATGAGCCCCTGGAGGTTCCAGTCGGTCTGTCCGTGGCGGATGAGGGCGATGTGCATGGCCCTCACCATAGGCGGACCGCCTGAACGAAGCCGCAACGTGCCCGCCGCCGAACCGCCGAACCGCCGAACCGC
>DASUVU010000390.1:0-10821 GCA_036378815.1 Agromyces sp.
CGGCGAGCACCGACACCGGTCGCTCGATGCATCCCGCCACGAAGGTGAGGAACGCCGCCGCCTCGGCGCCGTCGCAGACACGGTGGTCGAACGACAGCGTGAGCTCGGTGACGGTTCGCACGGCGAGCTCACCGCCGACCACCCACGGCCGCTCCACCAGTCGGCCGATGCCGAGCATCGCGGCCTCGGGGTGGTTGATGATGGCCGCGGAGCCGTCGACGCCCAGCGTGCCGTAGTTGTTCAACGTGAAGGTGCCGCCGGTGAGGGCCGCAGGCGGGAATGCTCCGGTGGAGGCCTCCTCGCTGCGGGCGCCGATCGCGTCGCGAAGGGAACGCAGCGGCATCCGTTCGGCACCGTGGACCACCGGCACGAGCAGTCCTCGCGGAGTCTGCGCGGCGATCCCGAGGTTGACCGCCCCGTGCACGATGATCTCGTCGCGGTCGGCGTCGAAGCTCGAGTTGAGCAGCGGATGCCGCGCCAGACCCGCCACGGCGAAACGCGCCACGAGCGCGGTGACGCCGAACCGTTCGCCTGTGGCCTCCTGGAGCTGTCGACGGGCGGCAAGCAGCTCCGTCGCGTCGACGTCCATCCAGACGGTCGCCTCGGGGATCTCGCGGCGTGACCGCGCGAAGTGCGCGGCGGCGGCGCGACCCATGCGGTCGAGTGGCACGCGTCGGTCGGCTGCGACACCGATCTCGGGGACGGCCGGTGCCTCGACCGGTGCGGATGCCGCGGGAACGGTCGCCGCCGGGGGAGCAGTCGGCGCGGGCGGCGCCGACGCGGACTCGAGGTCGCGCACGTACGACTCGACGTCGCGACGCATCACGAGTCGGTCGGGACCGGACCCCTCGAGCTGGCTGGCGTCGAACCCGTGCTCACGGGCGATGCGGCGCACGATCGGCGAAACCACGGGGGAGCGGCGTGACGGGTCGAGCCGCGAGGGTGCGGCCGTCGCGTGGCTCGGGCCGCCGCCGCCGGCGTTGCGGCGTCGTCCGAAGCGGGTGGGGGCCGAAGCGGCGCGCTTCGTCGCAGTGCTTGCGCGGGTTCCGTATCCGATGAGCACGGCGCCCGACTCCTCGGTGGCGGTATCGGTCGGCACTGCGATGCCCGGTTCGGCGGGAACCGGCGCAGGCGCGGCATCCGACGACGGCTCAGCCTCACGAATCACGGCCTCGGGCGAATCCGCCTGGGCGCCGACCGGGGTCAGCGTCATCAGGACCGCGCCTGCATGCAGGACTTCGCCCACGTCGCCGCCGAGCGATTCGACGACGCCGGCGAACGGCGTCGGCAGCTGCACGACCGACTTCGCGGACTCGAGCTCCACGACCGGCTGGTCGATGGCGACCTCGTCGCCTGGCTCGACGAGCCATGCCACGATCTCGGCCTCGGTGAGCCCCTCGCCGAGGTCGGGCAGGATGAAGTCGCGGCCCATCAGTCGTCCCACTCCCACGTGTCGAGGGCGGCGAGGATGCGATCAGGCGTCGGCAGGTAGTGCTCCTCGAGCTTCGGCGACGGATACGGGATGTCGAACCCGGTGATGCGCAGCACGGGTGCGGCGAGGTGGTGGAAGTTCCGCTCGGTCACCCGGGCCGCGACCTCGGCGCCGTAGCCGCCGAACTGCGCGGCTTCGTGGATCACGGCGGCGCGCGAGGTCTTGCGAACGGATGCCCCGACCGTCTCGTCGTCGAACGGCGACAGGCTGCGCAGGTCGACCACCTCGACCGAGAGCGCCTCGGCTTCGGCGGCGTCCGCGGTCTCGAGAGCCGTGCGCACGGTGGGTCCGTATGCGAGCAACGTCACGTCCGTGCCCTCTCGAACGACGACGGCACGATCCATCGACTCGGTCTGCACCGGCAGGGCGATCGGTGCCTTCGACCAGTAGCGGCTCTTCGGCTCCATGAACACCACCGGGTCGTCGCTCTCGATGGCCTCGCGCAGCATCGAGTACGCGTCGGCGGGATTCGAGGGCATGACGACGGTGAGGCCTGGAGTCGACGTCCAGTACGCCTCCGACGAGTCGGAGTGGTGCTCGACGCCGCCGATCGCGCCCGCGCAGGGGATGCGGACGACCATGGGCAGCGTCATCCGGCCCTTGGTGCGGTTCCGCATCTTCGCGACGTGCGAGACCATCTGCTCGAACGCGGGGTAGCTGAACGCGTCGAACTGCATCTCGACGACCGGCCGCATCCCGTACATCGCCATGCCGATCGCGGTGCCGACGATGCCCGACTCGGCGAGCGGCGAATCCCAGATCCGGTTTTCGCCGAACTGCGCCTGCAGGCCGTCGGTGACGCGGAAGACGCCTCCGAGCGGCCCGACGTCCTCGCCGTAGACGATGACCCGGTCATCGGCCGCCATGGCATCGCGGAGGGCCGCATTCAGGGCGCCCGCCATCGTCAGTTGAGTGGGGGCGGATGCCTCGGCCGCCGGTGTCTCGGTGGTCGTCGCAGTCATCGGGCGGCTCCGGCATGCTCACGGTCGGCGTGGCTCGCGCCCTCGGCGAGCTCCGACTCCAGCTGGGCGCGTTGCTCCAGCAGCGCCGCGCGCGGGCGCGAGTACACGTGGTCGAACAGCTCGAGCGGGTCGAGCTCGGCCTCGGCGGTCATCACCTCGCGCGTGTGCGCGGCGACGGCCTCTGCGGCATCCGAGATCTCGGATCGCACCGCCTCGGTGAGCGCGCCCTCGGAGACGAGGTACTTCTCGAGCCGCTCGATCGGGTCACGTCGCTTCCAGTGCTCGACATCGCGCGCGCTGCGATAGCGGGTCGGGTCATCGGAGTTGGTGTGCGACTCGATGCGGTACGTGAGTCCCTCGATGAGGGTCGGGCCGTCGCCGGACCGAGCGCGTTCGACGGCCGCGCGCGCGACGGCGTACATGGCGGCGATGTCGTTGCCGTCGACGTGATACCCGGGCATGCCGTACCCGACGGCCTTGTCGGCGAGCGTCGCGGCGCGGGTCTGGCGCGAGAGCGGCACGCTGATCGCGAACTGGTTGTTCTGCACGAGGAACACCGTCGGCGTCTGCCAGACGGCCGCGAAGTTGAACGCCTCGTGGGCGTCGCCCTCGCTCGTTGCACCGTCGCCGAGGAAGGTCAAGGCGACGATCGGGTCCTTGCGGAGGCGGGCGGCGTGGGCCAGCCCGACCGCGTGCAGGGCCTGGGTGGCGAGCGGGGTGGCCTGCGATGCGCAGCGATGCGCGTACTGGTCGTACCCGTTGTGCCAATCGCCGCGGAACGACTGCAGGATGTCTCCCGGGTCGATCCCGCGGGTCAGCAGCGCGATGCTGTCGCGGTAGGTCGGGAAGAACCAGTCGCGAGCCTCGAGGGCGGCGATCACTCCGATCTCGCACGCCTCCTGGCCGTAGGCGGAGGGATAGGTGGCGAGGCGGCCCTGCTTCGTGAGCGCGGTCACCTGAACGTCGAACCGCCGGGCGACGACCATCTTCCGGTACAGGTCGAGGAGGGTGTCGGAGTCGGGCATGGTGAAGCCGCCGGTCGCCTGACCGGTGACCGCGTGCCCCGCGTTGTCGAGGAGTCGGATGGGTTTCTCGGACGGGAGGGTGCGCACGCTGCGATGCTCGACGTTGAGGCTCATACAGCCATGGTGCGACACTCCAGAGGCTTCCGTGGGGGGTCTCGGGCAAGCGTGAACGAACGGCCCCCGGACCCTGAAAGCAGTGCCATTCGTCCCGTTCGCGCAGGTCAGGTGCGCCAGATGTCCAGGGTCTGCGCGGGCGGATGTCCGTCCAATTCGGCGAGGATCAGATGCGATCTCGTCGACACGACCCCCGGCATGTCGTGGATGTCTCGGAGGATCGCCTGGCTCAACTGCTCGTGGTCGGGCGCACTGACCGTGAGGATGATGTCGATATCGCCCGAAACGGCCTGGACCTTCTCGACGAAGGGGAGCGTCGCGAGCTTCTGGGCGATCTCCTCCCACGAGACCTCGCCGATCCGCACGACGACGAGTGCCGAGATGTGCAGGCCGATCGCGCGGCGGTCGATCTGCGCACCGAACCCCGTGATGACGCCGCGCTTCTGCAGCTGCTGCACGCGGTTGTGGGCGGCGGTGCGGGAGATGTGCACGCGCTCGGCGAGCGTGCGTACCGACAACCGGCCGTCTCGGCTCAGCTCGGCCACGATGCGTCGATCGATGCTGTCGAGCGCATCGTTGCGGTGCGGTGTCTGCTGGGTCATCGTCGTCCTCGTGGCTCATGCACAGCGTACCGGCTGCGACGCCGCACGCGCCGGAGTGCGGCGCGCATCGGAGCGTGCCGGATGACCCGCGGGAGGAGGGGCCAGACGGCGGCGATCGCGGCGATCCAGGCGTCGGCGACTCGCGCCGCCCGAGGCGTCCACCGGAACCCGTAGGCGTCGCGGATTGCCGCTGGCAGCAGCGCGGCCGTGATGAGCCGAACCGGTGGCAGCAGCGTCCGTGATCCGAACGGCAGGGCGGATGTCCCCGAGAGCAGCGATCGGGCGACGGATCGGGCCTCGCTGCCGACCTGCAGCGCGGACACCCGCTCGGCCCACCACGCCTCGAACTCCGCCCGGGATGCCGGCCAGCCCTCACGTGCCGCCTGCAACCTCGAACCCAGCGGACGGTAGTGACGGACGATCGCGTCGGCAGAGGCCGTGTCGAGCGGCCCCCACAGCCGCTCGTGCAGTCGGAGCGCAGTGGCGAGCAGGGTCGAGGCGACCCAACGCTGCGCATCGGCGTCGAATGCGTTGTAGGCCGGGCCCCCGTCGTGGGCGCCGCCACGGACCTTCATGTGGCTGGTGTTCACCCGGCGCACCGCGGCGGCGACCAGCTCATCGTCGCCGAAGCTCACCGCGTACACGTAGTCGAGGGTTCCCAGGAGTCGATCGAGCGGCCGATCCCGGAAGTCGCTGTGCACCGCGACGCCCCGCCCAACACGCGGGTCGGCGAGCTGGAGCAGGATGGCTGCGCCGCCCCCGAGGAGCAGCACCCCCTCCGCGGCATGGCGACGGAAGACTTCACGTTCGTCGTCGTGCATCAGTACCAGTTGTACGCCTCCGAGTGGGCCCACGCCGAGCACGGCGACCCGTACCGATTCGCGATGTACGACAGGCCCCAGTCGATCTGCGTCGCGGCGTTGGTGCGCCAGTCGGCGCCGGCCACGGCCATCTTGCTGCCCGGCAGCGACTGGGGGATGCCGTAGGCCCCGCTCGAACGGTTGTACGCGTCGGCTCGCCATCCCGACTCACGCGTCCAGAGCAGGTCGAGGCACCGGAACTGATCGTTCCCCCACCCGAACGCGGCCATGCGGCTCGCGGCGTACGCCTTGGCGCCGGCGCGATCGACGACCACGCCAGGCGGAGGAGCACCGGATGCCGCGCCGCTCGAGGCTCCTGCAGCGGCCGCCGCAGCCTCCGCCGCGGCCCGCGCCGCCTGTTCCCGTGCGGCCTGCTCGCGCGCGACCTGCTCGCCGATCCGGTACTGACGCTCGACCTCGACCGACCGATCCCGGAGGCTTGCGAGCTGTGCATACAGCGTGTTCAGGGTCGCCTGCTGCTCCGCCACGCGGGCTTCCGCCGCGAGGTGCGCCTCCTCCGCGGCATCCGCAGCGACGGCCGCCTCCTCGGCCAGGCGTGCTCGCTCGGCTTCTGCGAGGTCGGCCTGCCCGCTCAGCGACTCGGAGTCTGCGGCGGTCGCCCTTGCCTTGGCCTCCACACCGCCGTACACGTTCGCCAGCTGCGCGGCGCGCGAGAGGCCGACGAGGAGATCGGCGTCGTCGTCGCCACCGAAGAAGAGACGCAGTGCGACATCGGCTCCGCCCGAGCGGGCGAGTATCGCGCCCACCCGACCGAGTCGCGCAGCGGAAGCGGCCGCCTCTGCAGTCGCTGCGTCGGCGGCGGCTCGCAGCGTGCCGGCACGTTGCTCGGCCACGGCGCGCGCAGCCTCGGCGTCGGAGGCGGCCGCTGCGGCCTCGACCGCCGCGTCGCCCAGCCGTCCGGCCTCGGACTCGAGCTCGGCGACGAACTCCGTGATGCGCGCTGCCTCGGCCTCGCGGGCGGTGACGTCCGACTTCGCGGCCAGCACCTCGTCCCACGTGGGGTACTCCTCGGCGACTGCGACGGTGACGGTCGGCGCGGCGAGCACGGCGACGAGCGCGGTGAACGTGATCACCCTCGTCCAGCGTCGCGATCGGCTCGTCACGGTACCCCCTTCGAGCGCCGCGAGTCTACCCACGGGGGCACTCGGCCTCCGTTCGGACACGCAGCGTACACTCGGGCGGATGCGACTCACCCGAATGGCGGTGCTGCCGTTCGTGATGATGGCGGTGGCCCTGGGTGCTGCCTCCTGCGCGACGACCGCGCCGCCCGAGCCCGAACCGACGGCGACCAGATCCACGTCATCGCCGAGCCCGTCACCCAGCCCGACGCCGACGCCCACGCCCAGCGCGTCGGCCGAGTCCGACCCGGCCTTGGACTGGGCACGCGGGCACGTGTCCGACCTCACCCTCGAGCAGAAGGCCGCCGCCGTGCTCATGCTCCACGCGCCCGGCACGGATCCGGCTCCCCTTCGCGCGTACGTCGACGCCGGGGTCTCGGGACTCATCCTCATGGGGGACAACGTCGCGGGAACCCCGGCGGAGGTCGCTGCCCTGGCGGCCGGCGTGCAGGCGGATCCCCAGGCGCCCATCCTCGTCGCCATCGACCAGGAGGGCGGCGACGTGCAGCGCCTGCCATGGGACAGCGCCCCGGGTCCCAGCGAACTCCGTGACGCCCCGGTGGCGGCAACGCAGGAGGCATTCGCCGCACGCGCGGCGACACTCGCCGAATCGGGCGTCTCCGTGAACTTCGGCATCGTCGCGGATGTCACGGGCGATCCCGAGTCGTTCATCTCGGGGCGAGTGCTCGGCACCGAGCCGTCCGCCGCCGCCGAGCGCGTTGCGGCCGCGGTGACCGGCGAGCTGGGTGTGGTGATGAGCACGCTGAAGCACTTCCCGGGACACGGTGCGGCCCCAGGAGACTCCCACTCGAGCGTGCCGACCGCACCCCTGACGATCGATGAGTGGCGGGCCGGGCCGGCCCTGCCGTTCGCGGCCGGCATCGACGCGGGCGCGGAGCTCGTCATGACCGGACACCTCGCGTATCCGGTGGTGGATCCCGCTCCGGCGTCGCTGTCGCCCGAATGGCACCGCATCCTCCGTGACGAACTCGGCTTCGACGGGGTCGTGGTCACCGACGACATGCTGATGCTCCAGCGCAACGGACTGGCGGAGTTCGCCGACCCGGGTGAGAACGCCGTCAGGGCGATCGCCGCGGGTGGCGACCTGCTGCTCTACGTGCTGCCGGCGGATCCGTCGGAGTTCGGCATCTCGGTCGATGGACTCGTGGCCTCCATCGTGTCCGCGGTGGAGTCGGGACGCATCCCCGAATCGCGCCTCGACGAGGCCGCCGAGCGCGTCATGGAACTCCGCCGTTCGCTCGCGCACTGACGCCCGCTCGGCATGACTTCTGGAATTCGTGGCGCCGGTCGGGAATAGATCGGGCCGAAGCATGCGTTTGCATAGTTGTGGCCGACCGGCCGCCCTGGACATCCGACTTGGAGAACACGTAGATATGACGAGCACCGCGACGACGACCGAGATCCCCGGCTACCGTGCCGGCACCTGGAAGATCGATACCGCCCACAGCGAGATCGGCTTCAGCATCCGGCACATCATGATCAGCAAGGTGAAGGGCAAGTTCGAGCGGTTCGACGCGACCTTCGTGACCGCCGAGGACCCGCTGGACTCCCGTGTGACGGCGTCGGCCGAGGTCGCTTCGATCACCACGAACGAGCCGAACCGCGACGCGCACCTGCGCACCGGCGACTTCTTCGAGGCGGAGACCTACCCGACGATCGACTTCGTCTCGACCGGCGTCCGCGTCGAGAACGGCGAATTCAAGGTGGACGGCGACCTCACCATCCGCGGTGTCACGAAGCCCGTCACGTTCGACTTCGACTTCGGCGGCTTCGGCGGCGACCCCTACGGCAACTACAAGGGCGGCGCCACGGCGAAGGCCACCATCAACCGCGAGGACTTCGGCCTCACCTACAACGCGGCCCTCGAGACCGGTGGCGTGCTCCTCGGCGACACCGTCACCATCACCCTCGAGCTGCAGGCCTCGCTCGAGCAGTAATCGACGTGCTGCGCGAAGGGTCGGATGCCGCTGGCATCCGGCCCTTCGTCATGTCGGCACGCTCACCTCGCCGAGCTGCTTCGACCAGAACGCCGCCCAGCGCTCGAACGCCGGCCGGAACTCCTCGATTCGAAGGCCGTGACGGAACGGGCTCACCTCGATCGACGTCGTTCCGCGGCGCTCGGCCGAGCGTCGCCACGTGCCGACCACCTCCCCGGCCCGCACGAGGATGGGCAGGAAGATCCCGTTCTTGCCGGGGGACACTCGAACAGCGTCGTCGGGGGAGCAGAATGCCGTGCGATCGCCATATCCGAGGAAGTACTCGTCGAACGACGCGAGCACGTGGTTCTGGCCTCTGTCGGCACCGGTGGTCGGCGGGCTGTCGACGGCGACGAAGCGATCATCGTCATACGCGACGACCGCGTCTCCTGCTGTGGTCAGCGCTCTTCTCGCCTGGGTGAGAGTGAGTCCCGTCCACCACGCGAAGTCGCGGACCGATACCGGCCCGTGCCCGCGTGCGTATCCGGTGAACAGCACCGCGAGCGTCTCATCGGCGTCGTCGGGTTCGTCGCGGCTGGGCGGCGACCATTCGTCGAGCAGGACGAATCGTTGCCGAGCCCGAGTCTCCACCGGGCCGCAGCACAGCACGCCCTCGTTCGCGAGGCGCCAGATCAGGTGATACCCGCGCTGCCCGTCGGTGGAGACTCCGGCCGCCGACCACGCTGCCTGCAGCTCGTCGCGCGTGGCTGCCCGCCCACCCTCGAGCATGGCGATGGCGACGCGGCGTGCCGCGGCGTGTACGTCGTCGTCGATGCCCTCGTCGCGGTGGGTCTTGGCCGCCCGCTGCATCAGACGCGCGGAGGTGAGACGCAGGATCGGCCGCAGCAGCGCGGGGGAGACGAAGTGCAGCGTTCCCCGCATCGGCCACGACCGAAGCAGGGCCCGCCCGTCGATCGCCGAGTCGATGGTCGCCTCGGTCGCCGCAGGCAGCCGCGCGCCGAGGACCCACTTCGCCGCTGCGAGGTCTTGCGCCTGCACGCAGATCAGTCGTTCGACCACGTCGGCCGGCGTGGCGAAGCCGTCGTCGAGACCGTGGGCGGCGACCCGGGCCGCACGAACCGCGATCGTCGCGGCCGCGTCGCCCGCGTCGCCCGCGGCATCCGTCGTCATGATCCGAGTCTGCCCGACGCCGCCGACGCGCTGCACTCGACGGTCGAGCGATAGACTGGGAGGCTGTGCCGCTCGGCACGCCCCCACACACCACTTCCGCCCGGAGGATTCCCGTGCTCGCCGTCCATGATCTCGAGATCCGCGTCGGTGCACGCGTGCTGATGGAGCACGTCGACTTCCGCGTCTCGTCGGGCGACAAGGTGGGGCTGGTGGGTCGCAACGGCGCCGGCAAGACCACGCTCACGAGAACGCTCGCGGGCGAGACGCTGCCCACCGGCGGTCGGATCGATCGCTCGGGCGAGATCGGATACCTGCCGCAGGATCCGCGCTCCGGCGACCCCGAGATGCTCGCTCGCACGCGGATCCTCGATGCGCGCGGACTCGGATCGCTCGTGCTGGGCATGCACGAGGCATCCGTCGCCATGGCGAGCGACGACGCAGACGTCGCAGAGCGTGCCATGAGGAAGTACGGCAACCTGACCGATCGCTTCACCGCCCTCGGCGGCTACGCAGCAGAGGCCGAGGCCGCCTCGATCGCGTCGAACCTGAACCTGCCCGACCGCATTCTCGACCAGCCGTTGAAGACCCTCTCGGGTGGGCAGCGCCGTCGCATCGAGCTGGCCCGCATCCTGTTCTCCGACGCCGAGACGATGATCCTCGACGAGCCGACGAACCACCTCGACGCCGACTCGGTCGTCTGGCTGCGCGAGTTCCTGAAGGCCTACACGGGCGGCGTGATCGTGATCAGCCACGACGTGGAGCTCGTCGGCGACGTGGTCAACCGCGTGTTCTACCTCGACGCGAACCGCTCGATGATCGACATCTACAACATGGGCTGGAAGCACTACCTTCGCCAGCGCGCCGCCGACGAGGAGCGACGGAAGAAGGAGCGCGCCAACGCCGAGAAGAAGGCCGACGCGCTCAGGCAGCAGGCGGCGAAGTTCGGTGCGAAGGCGACGAAGGCCGCGGCGGCGCACCAGATGGTCGCGCGCGCCGACCGGCTCCTCGCCGGCCTCGAGGAGGTGCGCGCGGTCGACCGGGTCGCGAAGCTGCGGTTCCCGACACCGGCGCCCTGCGGCCGCACGCCGCTCACCGCGAGCGACCTGTCGAAGAGCTACGGCTCGCTCGAGATCTTCACGGCGGTCGACCTCGCCATCGACCGCGGGTCGAAGGTGGTCATCATCGGCCTGAACGGCGCGGGCAAGACGACACTGCTCCGGATCCTCGCGGGGGTCGACCGACCCGACACTGGCGTGATCGAGGCCGGGCACGGGCTGCGCGTCGGGTATTACGCGCAGGAGCACGAGACGCTCGACGTCAAGCGCACGGTGCTGCAGAACATGGTGAGCGCATCACCCGACCTCACCGAAACCGAGGCGCGCAAGGTGCTCGGGTCGTTCCTGTTCACGGGCGACGACGTGCACAAGCCCGCCGGCGTGCTCTCGGGTGGCGAGAAGACCCGCCTGGCGCTCGCGACGATCGTGGTGTCGGGTGCGAAC
>DASUVU010000391.1:0-2808 GCA_036378815.1 Agromyces sp.
CGCGCGCCGGGCGCCGCAACGGCGCACCGAGGAAGGAACCAGCATGACCACCGATCACAACGACCCCGAGCACAACGACCACGATCACCCCGATCGCTCCGACGGCACCGACTCCCCCGAGGGGAGCGAGTCGCTCGCGGCATCCGCCGGATCCGACCGGCCGTTCGGCTTCTGGCTGAAGGTCGTCGACCGCCGCATCTCGCAGGAGATGGAGGCGCTCTTCGATGCCGACGGCATCACTCGCCGCGACTGGCGGCTGCTCAACCTCATCGCGGGGGAGGCGAACGACGAGCGGCTCGCCGAGCGGCTCCGCGCCAAGCCCCACGTACTGCACCGTCTGGCCGAACGCGGTTGGATCTCGGGCTTCCCGCCCGTGCTCTCCGACGCCGGCCGCGAGGCCCGAGATCGACTCGGCCGTCAGGTGAGCGCGCTCCGTGAGCGCGTCGCCGGCGCCGTCTCGGCCGATGACTTCGCGACGACGCTCCGAAGCCTCGAGGCGATCGCGCGCGAACTCGGCTGGGACGAGTCCGAGCCGCTCCCCCGCGGCCGTCGCGGCGGACGCCGCCACGGGTTCGGCCCGTGGCACGGCGCGCGCGAGGCCTCCGGCTTCGGCCGCTGGCACGGAGGTGGCCATCGCCACGGCTTCGGTCCGCGACCAGGTTTCGGGCCGCAACCGAACGCCCAGGATGTTCACGTCCACGTGCACCTGCACGACCGTGACCACCACGGCGGGCGCGGCGGGCGCGGCGGGCGCGGCGGTCGCAACCACGGCCGACCGTACCCCGAGGCCTGACCGCAGAAGGCGGACGCGAGCCGGGAGCACTTCGGTGCTCCCGGCTTCGTCGCGTGCCGACGAGCGACGAGCGGCCGGCCCTGCGTTACTCCTCGCTCGAGCCCCGCGCGTTGTAGACCACGGCGTCCGACTCGCCGAATGCCCGGAACACCTCGAGCGCATCGTCATGCCCGACCCCGACCGACACGCGGATGCCGCGACGCTCGAACTCGCCCTTCCAGTCGGGCGGCATCGGACCCTCATCGAATCCGGTGAGTCGCTCGACCTCGGAACCCTCGCCTGCGATGGTGAGCGCGCGCACTCCCGACCACATCGTCGCGCCGTAGCACATCACGCACGGGCGCCAGTTGACCACGAGCTCGTACTCGGCGCCGTGAGCACCGAGGTCCCAGCGTCCCAGGGCCGCCTGGGCCAGGCTGAGCGCCATCATCTCGGCGTGCATCGCGCTCAGGTTGCTCTGCACCACGACGTTGACCCCGACCGAGACGACCGCACCGGATGCCGCGTCCACGACCATGGCCGCGAACGGCCCCCCGTTGCCCTCACGCCAGTTGCGGTCGGCGAGGCGGTTCACGACCGCGATGCGCGCCTCGGTCGTAGCGGGTGGCTCGGCGGCGATGCGGTCGAGCTCATCGACGAGCCACGGCGGAAGCGAAGCGGTGAAGTCCGTGGCGATCTCGTCGGTCATGAGCGTCTCCTTGTCGATGACTCGCCGTGTCACTGCCCCACCGTACCGAAGGGCGAGCAGGCCGTGTCGGCGATTCCGGCGACGATCGGCGCACGGCGGGCGGGCCGCCCCAGCTGAGGGAGCGGCCCGCCGTCACCGGTGCCGACTTCGGGTCGGAGTCCGACCGTCAGGGTCGAACTCGGATCGTCACCGTCTGGGTGGTGGAGTTGCCCGAGTCATCGGTCGCCTCGAAGGTGACCGTGTAGACCGCACCCTGGCGGGCCCGGACCTCCACCTCGGTGTCGGAGACCTTGCGGATCTCCGCCTTGTGGCCGGTGGCCTCGACGTCGGTGATCGTCACCGTTACATCGTCATCCACGTTGTCGGTGGCCTCGATGTCGAACGTCACCGACCGCCACTTGTTGTCGGGCGGGAAGATCGTGTCGGGCGATGCCGCCACGGTCAGCTCGGGCGCGATGACGTCGAGGTCGAGCCCGACGATCACCGGGTCGTGGTCGCTCGAACGCCATTCGTCGGGCGCCCACAGGGCATCCTGCGCGGGGAGCTTGAACGACATGTCGTAGTCGATGATGTTCGGCTCGTCGGAGTTGATGTGCCAGGGCTCAGCACCCGTGACGCGGTCGACGAGACCGGTGCCCGCGAGTGCGTAGTCAAGGTAGCCGAGCTGGCCGTCGAACACGTAGGAGTACGCATTCTCACCCTGGAACTCGTGGATCAGGTCGGTGTACCCGGCCGCACGGAACGCGTCGATCGGGTCCTCCTTGTCGTACGAGTTCAGGTCGCCGATGATCAGCTCGTTGCCCGCTCCCTGGCCGGTCGGGTCGCCGGCCAGCCACTCGGCGAGCGCAATGGCCGCCTGGGTGCGCGTGACGTTGCAGTTGCCGGCACCGTCTCCGGTGTCGGGGTCGCCGGCACACGCCGAGCCCTTCGACTTGAGGTGGTTCACGACCACGGTGACCTCACCGCCGGCCTCGAGATCCATGAAGGTCTGCGCCAGCGCAGGCCGGTTGCGGGTCGTGTCGAAGCGCGGGTCCACCGAGGAGTCGAGCACCGCGAAGTCACCGACCGGCTCCACCTCGGCCGGCTTGTAGATGAGTGCCGTCGTGATGGCGTCGGTGCCCAGCTTGCCCGTCGAGATGAAGTCGTAGACATCGTCCCCGAGGAACTCGTTCAGGGCGTCGACGAGCGTGCCGACGGCGGTGTCGCCGTTGTTCTCGATCTCGATGAGACCGACGATGTCGGCGTCGATCTCGGCGATCGCCGCCACGATCTTCGCCTCCTGGCGGTCGAACTCTTCGGGAGTGTCGGCGCCGCGACCGCCGGCGCC
>DASUVU010000392.1:0-3024 GCA_036378815.1 Agromyces sp.
GGGGATGGGCGGCGTACGGCACGGCCTCGACGATGCCCGCCACGTCGTTGCCGAGCACCACCGGAAACGCGGCGATCCCGGCAGCGACGCCGCGGCCCGCCCTCGTCTTCGCGTCGATGGGGTTCACGCCGGCGGTCACGACCCGCACGAGCACCTCGTCGCTCACCCGGATGGCTCGCGGCACCTCGGTGAGGCGCAGCTCATCGGCCGGACCCGGGCGATCGATCACGAGGGCCCGCATCATCTCGGTCATCCGTCCGCCTTCCCGTTCGCCGCATACCCCACCACTATGCTGCACAACGTGTCGCGCGGATCACGCGTGCGGCGGGACGGAGGGGTCCGGTGCGGCGACTGTTCGGAGTGCTGCGGCTGCTCGCCGCCGGGGCGATCATCGTGGCGATCGTCGGCCAGTTCGCGCAGAGCTGGTCGATGGTTGCCGACCAGGCGTTCTTCCTCGTCAACTTCTTCAGCTTCTTCACGATCCTCTCGAACGCGTTGTCGGCGGTGGTGCTCCTCATCGGTGCCTGGCTGGCCCTCGCACGGCTCGCCGATCCCGACTGGTTCAACCTGCTCCGCGCCTGCATCGTGACGTACATGGCCACGACGCTCGTGGTGTACAACCTGCTGCTGCGCGACATCTCCCTCGACCAGGCGACGACCGTTCCGTGGTCGAACGAGATCCTCCACGTCTGGGCGCCGCTGTACCTCCTCGCCGACTGGGTGCTCGCCCCCGGCCGGCGGCGCGTGGAGTGGCGCCGGCTGTGGACGATCGCGATCTTCCCTATCGGGTGGGCCGTGTACTCGATGATCCGTGGAGCCCTCGTCGACTGGTACGCGTATCCGTTCCTCAACCCCGCACAGGAGGCCGGGTATCGCGGCGTCGCGCTCTACGTCATCGCGATCGCGGCGTTCATCCTGCTTGTCGGCGCGGGCATCATCGCCCTCAGCCCCACGCCGTGGCCGCACGAGCCCGCCGAGTCCGACCGATTCGCCGGGCGCGCTGAACGCACCGAGACCGCCTCAACCTGACCGGCCCCCCCGAGTCGCCCGATTCTGCCGAGATTCGGGCAACGCGGGTTTCGATCGGAGATCGAGTCGCCCGATTCTGCCGAGATTCGGGCAACTCGGTTCGATCCGGCAGCGACTCGGGCACGCCGAACGTCAGTCGTGCTCGAGCCACCGGCCCACGCGCTGGCTCAGTGCGACGTTCTGAGCGGCCTGGCCGTCGTCGCGCGCGGGGATCGCCTCGAGCGAGGCGTCGAGCCCGCCCGCCCAGCGCTCGGCGATCGCGAAGGGGTGCACCGGGTCGCGCGGTGCGCCGACGACGAGCGATCGGATGCCGCGGCGACCGGGTTCGGCGAGCTCGGCGTCGTCGGCGAAGGCGCGATTGCGCGGGATCTCGACGAGCCGCATCGCCCGGCGTGCGGCATCCGGTGCCTGGAACTGGGCGAGCAGTGCCTTGGCACCGGCGGGGGACTCGGCCGCGATGCGCTGGAAGAGCGCCCGCTCCTGGAACTCGACGGCACCCGCCGGCCCGGCATCGGCGAGCAGCTGCCCGATCACCGGGAACGGCCGGAGGTTGTCGGGCAGCCAGCGGTCGTCGAACGCCGGGCGCACGAACACGGCTCGTCGGACGGGCAGCAGGCCCTGGAGCACGATGCGCAGGGCGATCGCGGCACCCATCGAGATGCCGATGAGGGTGACCGGTTCGGATGCCGCGGGCCCGCCGACCCGTCCGGCCTCGGCCATGGCCACCGGCACGCGCTGCGACACCTCTGCGGCGAGCCGGTCGAGGGCGAAGTCGGCCGGTTCACCCACCTCGAGGAACCCGCCGTGGGCCCGCGTGTCGGGAGCGACGATGAGCTCGTCGATGCCCTCGACCTCCTCGATCATGGACTCGAAGATGCCCAACGGCTGACGCCGGTCGGACCCGAGCCCGTGCAGCAGAACCGTCGTCACGCCAGCGGACCCGGTCGGTAGAACGCCCGCGGAGAGGGCTCCTCTACGGCGACGCCGTCGGGACGCAGCGCGAGCAGCAACTCGTCGGCGAGCCGCACGAGGATCGCGATCTGGTCGTCGTCGCGATCGACCCACCGGCATCGGGGCTCGTCGGCGACCGGGCGGAAGTCGTCGTGCTGCTCCCACACGACGAGGGTGCGCTCGGCGCCGAGCACATACTGCTGCCACCACACCTGCCGCAGGTACCCGCGCGGGATGCCGCGCCACGCACGCGAGGTCGTCTTGATCTCGCAGAGCACGGGCGTGCCGTCGGCGGCGACGCTGAGACCGTCGGGGGTGGCGAGGTGGCGGCGATCGGATGCCGCGTGGAACAGCAGGGTCGAGGGTTCGATGCCGTGCGTGCGCGACACCCACTCGGCGATCACGGGCTCGCGTCGCCGACCGTGGTCGGTGAACCGGCTGCCGCCGAACCCGCCGGTGCCGTGGAGCTTGTCCCATGCGGCCGAGCGCACCGCTGCGCGCGACGACAGCTTCGCCGCGTCGGTCGCGGTGATGCCGCGGGATCGCTCCCGGATCCACGAGACGCGGTCGTTCGCGTCGGCCACGATGCGGAGCTCGTGTGCATGGCGAACGGGCGGCGGGGGGACGTGGACCGCCGTCGCCGCGCCCTCGAGATCGAAGAGGGCGAAGGGCGTATCGGGCACGTTTCCGAGAGTACCCCCGACGGCCGTCGTCGGCGGGGCGCCGATGCCGCGCGTCAGCGCGCCGCGAGCGCGTCGATGCCCTCGGGAGACAGCGCGTGGTGGATCGCGAGCATGCTCGCGCCAAGCACGCCCGCGTTCTCGGCGGCGGCCGACTGCACGATGGCGAGGTGCTCGGTGGCGAGCGGCATCGAGCGGGTGTAGACGACCTCGCGCACGCCGGCGATCAGGTGCTCGCCTGCGCGGGCCATCGAACCGCCGATCGCGATGACCGACGGATTGATGAGGCTCACGCACGCGGTGAGCACCTCGCCGATGTCGCGGCCCGCCTGCCGCACCGCCTGGATCGCCTGCACGTCGCCGC
>DASUVU010000393.1:0-4618 GCA_036378815.1 Agromyces sp.
CCCGCGATGACCACCACCAGGATCACGACCGACGCGATGCGGACGGGCCGGTCCATGCGGTCGGCGAACGACGGCCTCCACCACCGCACGAGCATGCCGAGCACGACCGGTCCGAGCACGATGATGAACACCTCGACGACCTTGGCGAGCTGCAGTCCCAGGCTGTCGTCGCCGGGCAGGAAGTACGCGATCGCGAGGTTCGTGATGAGCGGGAGCGTGAAGACGGCGAGCACCGAGTTGATCGCGGTGAGCGAGATGTTCAGCGCCACATCGCCCCGGAACAGGTGGCTGTAGAGGTTGGCCGTCGTGCCGCCGGGCGAGGCCGCCAGCAGGAGCATGCCCACCGCGAGCACCGGCGGCAACCGGAACAGCACGACGAGCGCGAAGCACAGTGCCGGAAGCACGACGATCTGGCAGATCAGGGCGATGATCACCGCCTTCGGCTGCCGCGCCACCCGCGCGAAGTCGCGCGGGGTCAGGGTGAGGCCCAGTCCGAACATGATGATGCCCAGGGCTACGGGCAATCCGATGGTGGTCAACGCTGATCCCATGCGCTCAGTGTGGCGCATCCCGGGCCGCGTGGGAATGGCGGCCGCATCCCTCGATCAGGGGATGCATCGCCTCGGGCGCGCGGCTCAGCGGATGCCGGCCACCACGGCCTGCACACGGTCGCGGAGCGCCGGGGAGATGGGCGCAGAGCCCGCGTCCTGCGCCGCGGCATCCTGCCCCGCTTCGCTCGAGACCCACTCCAGGAACGCGCGCACGAGCTGCCCCTGGTTCGCGTCGCGGTACTCGCGGCACGCGATCGCGTAGCTCACGAGCACGAGCGGATACACACCCGGCTCTTCGGTGGCGCGGTCGATGTCGATCACCAGGTCGCCGTCGGCGCGACCCGACTCGATGGGCGAGACGTCGACCACGGCCGCAGCGGAGGCCGCATCGGGAGCGACGAACTCGTCGCCGACCCGAAGGCTCGCGACGTCGAGCCCCTCCGCGCGCGAGGCGTCGAGGTAGCCGATCACGTTCACGCCGTCGCGCAGGACGCCCGAGATGCCCGAGTTCCCCTGGGCGGCCTCGCCTTCATACGGGAACGCGTCGTCGGGTTCGTTCGGCCAGGCCTCGGGCGCGGCCTCGGCGAGGTAGTCGGTGAAGTTCTCCGTCGTTCCCGAGTCGTCGGAGCGGTGCACCGGGGTGATGCGCGCGTCGGGCAGCGGCACGTCGGGATTCAGGCGCACGAGGGCGGGGTCGTTCCAGCGCTCGATGGCACCCGAGAAGATGCCGGCGACGGATGCCGCATCGAGCTGCAGGCGGTCGACGCCATCGACGTTGAAGGCCAGCACGATCGGCGACAGGTACACGGGCAGGTTGATCGCCTCGGAGCCCGGTTCGCACGGCCCGAGCTCGCCGCGCGTCTCGGCGACGGACAGCGCGGTGTCGCTCGCCGCGTAGTCGACGGCGCCCACGATGAACTGCTCCCGTCCGGCGCCGGAACCCGACGGATCGTAATTGATCGTCACGCTGGCGTTCGCCCGCTGGAAACCGGCCACCCACGCATCCTGGGCCGCACCCTGCGCCGACGATCCGGCACCGTCGAGGATGCCCGACAGGTCGCTCACGGCGTCGCCCTGCTCGTTCACGGCGCACCCGGCGAGCACCAGCGTCGCCGCGGCCGCGAGGGCGATCGCCGGTCTGGCGCGTCGGGCGGGCATGTCCTCGATGCTAGCCGCTGGCCGCGGTCCGACCCCGCTCACGGCCGAGCCGCGCAGTCCCCGTCAGGTGCACGTTCTCGGGGCGGTCGAGTCCGAGGTGGTCGCGGAGCGTCGTGCCCTCGTACTCGCGCGGAACGACGCCGCGCCGCTGCAGCTCCGGCACGACGCCTCGGGCGAAGGCCTCGAACTGGGCCGGCTGCACCGCTGAGAGCACGTTGAAGCCGTCGACCGCGCCGGCGTCGCCCCATGCCTCGAACTCGGTCGCGATCTCGTCGGCGGTGCCGACGACGATCGAGGCGTTGACGGATGCCGCGACGACGAGGTGCCGCAGCGTCGGCGGTCGCTCGCCCCACGGGCTGCGGCCCGTGCGCTCGGCGACGATCTCGACGAGCTCCTGGCCGACCGCGCTGAACTCCGCGACCAGCGACGGGGTCACGGCACGGTCGGGCGAGAGCCCCGACACCTCCAGGCCGACGAGCGTCGTGAGCTGTGCGAGCGAGCGGTTCGCGGGGAAGGCGGCGGGCGGACCGTCGGGCCAGTCCTCCGCGATCTGCACGAGTTCGCTGAGCTGGTCGGCGATCGACTGCGCGTGCTCGCGGGTCTCCCCGACGATGGGCAGCACGGGCGCGATGACCTTGAGCGTGCGGTCGTCGCGCCCCGCTTCGAAGGCGAGTGAGCGAAGCTCCTCGCGGATCGCGATCCCCTGCTCGAGGTCGCCGACCGCCACGAGTGCGAGGTCGGCACTCTGCGCCGTGAAGAGCTTCGCGCGCGGAGACGTGCCCGCGTGCACGATGGGCAGGTGTCCCTGCACGGGCCGCGGCACGTTGAGCGGACCCGCGACGCTGAGGTGCTGCCCGTGGTGGTCGGTGGCATGCAGCTTGGCGGGATCGAGGAACACGCCAGCGGCGGCATCCGCCAAAATCGCATCATCCTCGAACGAGTCCCAGAGGCGGCGCAGCACATGCTCGAACTCGACCGCTCGGTCGTAGCGCGACGCGTTCGCCGCGTGGAAGTCCTGCCCGTGGTTGGCCGCGGCCCGCGGCTCGCCGCTCGTCACGAGATTCAGCCCGGCGCGACCGCCAGAGAGCAGGTCGATCGACGCCGTGGCACGCGCGAGCGTGTACGGGTCGGAGTACGTCGTGTTCGCCGTGGCGATGAGCCCGATGTGCTCCGTCACGCCCGCCAGGTACGTGATGGCCGAGATCGGGTCGATGCGGGCCACGAGGTACGGGTCGCGGAACTCCAGGTCGTGGCCCGTCGCGAGCCAGTCGCCGAAGAACAGGTAGTCGAACCGCGCCGCCTCGGCCACTTCGGCCGCGTGGCGGAGCACACCTACGTCGCTGCGCGGGTCGCGGTGGGCGCCCGGGTACCGCCACCCGGAGGGGTAGGCGCCGACCGCCCTGACCATTGCGCCGATGATGAGCCGTGTCATGGTTCGACCTCCCGGGTTCCGACGCTAGGGAGGGCGAGCGGATGCCGCGACCGCGCGCCGTCACACGGCGGAACGGGATGCCACACGTCGCAATCCGGCGTCATCCGACGTCACGCAGGTCTGAAACCCTCCCGGGTATACGATGGAAGGTGGGCACCGAGACCCAGCGCCTGTCATCTCTCCGACGATGAAGGGGCGGATCGATGCTCATCCTTCTCGCGCAGCCCTTCGAGGCCCGTCGTGACTCGCGCTGATCCCGCGGTGTCCCGAGCCGCGACGACGCTGACCGTCGCCACTGCTCCTGCCGAGCTGTGCGGGCCGTTCGTCGATGCCTTCGCCATGTCTGGCGCGGTCATCTCGACCCTGGGCGATCCGTTGGGCTCGCAGACGGTCTGTGCAAGCGACCCCATCGCCGCGCGGATCGACGAGATCCAGATCGACCTCGGCGAAGGTCCGTGCTGGAGCGCGATGCGTTCGCGGCAACCGGTGCTCGATGACGACCGCCAGCAACGACGCGACGACTGGCCGGCCGCCCATGAGGCGCTCGAACAGCTGGCCCTCGGTGCGTTGTTCGCGTTCCCCCTGCACGTCGGCGATCTCGACCTCGGATCCATCGATCTCTACTCGACCGAGCGGAGGCGGCTGACCGGAGCGCAGGTCGACGACGTGACCGCGCTGGCATCCATCGCCGCGCGGCAGGTCCTGCGCCGAGCGCTCGCCGACGTGGCGGACAGTGAGGATGGAGAGGACCCAGCCGATGGGAGGTACTCGCGGCGCGAGGTCCACCAGGCGACGGGGATGGTCGCCGCGCAGCTCCGCATCGACGTCGACGATGCCCTCCTCGTCCTCCGGGGGCACGCGTTCGCGCACGGGCGCACCGTTCGCGAAGTGGCGAACGACGTGGTGGAACGTCGATTGATTCTCAGTTCGTGACCTTCTTCGAACCCTAGACTGGCTCCATGACGGCTCGAACCCGTGAGGACCGCCTGGTGAGCACGTTCGTCACCCTGGCAGACTCCCTCGTCGCCGACTACGACGTCGTCGACCTCCTCCAGACGCTCATCGAAGAGAGCACCGAGCTCTTCGATGCGGCCGCGGCCGGCATCCTCCTCGTCAACCGGGCGCAGGAGCTCGAGGTCATCGTCTCGACCAACGAGCGAAGCGAGTTCGTCGGGCTCATGCAGCTCCGCGCCGGCCAGGGGCCGTGTGTCGAAGCCGTGACGACCGGCGTCGTCGTCTCGGTCGACGATCTCGACGAGATCGCGCAGCGTTGGCCGTTGTTCGCGGCCGACGCCCGACGATCTGGCTTCAGCTCCATCCATGCGATCCCGCTGCGGCTCCGGAGCTCGACCATCGGTTCGCTCAACCTCTTCCGTCATCGCGTCGGCCACCTGAACCCCGAGGATACGGTGGCAGCACAGGCTCTCGCGGATGTCGCCACGATCGGCATCCTCCAGCACCGGATCGCGCAGGAGTC
>DASUVU010000394.1:0-2139 GCA_036378815.1 Agromyces sp.
TTCCGGTGGCGCGCCGGAGAAGCCGGACACGACGGACGAGAACGGTCGCCCGGTGGACAATCCCTCCGGCGGCTGAGCGTCAATCAGACTCGCTCGAATCTCGCCGCGCACTCGCCAGCAGCCGACAACACGGTCCGTCGACAACCACACAACGAAAGGGTGCTGACATGAGCCCCCGTGACCCCGACATGCAGCCTCCTCGCGATCGCGACGCGACCTCGGCAGCGAACCCCGACGCCGACCCAGCACAGCAGGAGTGGGCCCGCACCGAAGCGCTCGCCGCGGGGGTGCCCGAGGCGGAACTCGACGGCCAGACCGCGACCGGCGACGATCAGGCTTCGGACGAGGACATGCCCACCGCAGAGGATCAGCCTGAGACGCAGGGCACCGAGCCGCTGATCGCCGAGCTCGGCAGGCGGGGCGAGGGCGAACTCGGCCCGAATCCCCTGATGCACTAGCGCGAGCAAGCGGGCGGGCCGGCGCAGACGGTCCGACCGGCTCTGTTGACTGCCGCAGATCCTCGCCTCGCGGGAGCGTCCTGGAAGGCCCGCCGCACCAGATCCTCGACCGTACACTGTCCGCATGACGAAGATCTCGATCAAGGCTCTCGCACGCCGACAACTCCAGTCTGCGACTGATGCGGACGGCGGACGCGCTGCAGAAACGGTGTATGGCGGCCATGAGAAGTCACTGCGCCAAACGGTGATCGGGATGCTCGAGGGCACCATCCTGGGTGACCATGACAATCAGGACGATGCCACCGTCTACGTGCTCAAGGGCCGGGTTCGGCTACGTGTCGGCGATGATACGTGGAAGGCCCGAGCCGGCAGCCTGCTGATCATGCCGAACGCTCGTCACAGTCTCGAAGCGCTCGAAGACTCGGCCGTGCTCATGAGCGTGGCCAAACGACCATACCCTCCCGGTCAACTCCTTCCCGATTCCCCCGATCTGACCTGACGACATCGATCAGCTCGCGAGGAGTTGACGCAGGACGTACTGCAGGATGCCGCCGTGCTGGAAGTACGCGGCCTCGGCGGGTGTATCGATTCGAACGGTGGCCTCGAACTGCCGGGTCTCGCCGGCGTGCTCCGCAGTCACCGTCACGTGCTTCGGAATCTCGTCGGCCCCTTCGAGACCGACGATCGAGTAGACCTCTTCACCGGTGAGCTGGAGCGAGTCGGCCGATTCTCCCGACGGGAACTGCAGCGGGAGTACGCCCATGCCGATCAGGTTCGAGCGGTGGATCCGTTCGAACGAGGTGGCGAGTACGGCCTTCACTCCGAGGAGCAGAGTGCCCTTGGCGGCCCAATCCCGCGACGAACCCGAGCCGTACTCCGAGCCCGCGATGACGAGCAGCGGCACGGCATCCGCTGCGTAGGCCTTCGAGGCATCGAAGATGCTCATCTGCTCATTGCTGGGGAGGTGACGGGTGAAACCGCCTTCGACGCCCGCCACGAGCTGGTTGCGCAGACGTATGTTGGCGAAGGTGCCGCGGATCATCACCTCGTGGTTCCCCCGACGCGACCCGTAGGAGTTGAAGTCCGCGAACGCGACGCCGTGTTCCGTCAGGTACTGGCCCGCCGGTGAGTCGCGCTTGATGGCGCCCGCCGGAGAGATGTGGTCGGTCGTCACGGAGTCTCCGAGGAGCGCCAGGACGCGCGCCCCTGCGATGTCACGCAGGGGCTCGGGCTCTCGCGGCATCCCCTCGAAGTACGGTGCTCGGCGTACATACGTCGATGTCTCGTCCCAGACGAAGATGTCACCCGATGGGATGTCGAGGCCACGCCAGTTGTCGTCGCCGTCGAACACGTTCGCGTAACCGTCGGCGAACATCTCGGCCTCGAGCACCTCACCGATGACCTTCTCCACCTCTTGGGTGCTCGGCCAGATGTCGCGGAGGTACACCGGTGTGCCCGCGTCATCCTGACCGATCGGGTCACTGAGCAGATCGATGTTCATCGTGCCGGCGAGCGCATAGGCGATGACGAGCGGTGGAGAGGCGAGGAAGTTCATCTCGGTCTCTGCGTGGATGCGGCCCTCGAAGTTGCGGTTGCCGGACAGCACGGACACGACCGCCAGGTCGTTGTCCTGCACCGCCTGCGACACCTCCGGGATCAGCGGACCACTGTTGCCGATGCA
>DASUVU010000395.1:0-4368 GCA_036378815.1 Agromyces sp.
CGCGTCGCGGGGCAGGTCATCGAGCCAGAAGACCTCGTGCCGCGTGTCGGCGAGCGAGTGAGAGACGACGGATGCCGGCGGTCGGCGTCGTTCGAAGACGGTGGTTCCCACGGCGATCACTCCAGGCGGTCGGGGTGCCACCATCCTCCCGCGACGGGCATCGCGGCCGCCACTCCAGTGTGTCGAAGCGCGGGCTCGCCGCCAGACACGGTGGTCATCGGCGGGCACGCCGATGCCTCACCTCCGGTCAGCTGTGGGGGGCGTGGGACTCGAGGAACTGGAACACCTCGGTCTGGTCGACGCCGGGGAACGTGCCCGTCGGCAGCGCCGCGAGCAGGCTCGTGGGCGTGCGCGCGGCCGGCCACGAGGCATCCGCCCACTTCTCGGACAGCGACGACGGCGGGCGCCGGCAGCACGACTCGTCGGGGCACTTGGAGACCGCACGATGGGGCGTCTCGCGTCCGCGGAACCACTTCACGTGCTCGAACGGCACGCCGACCGAGACCGAGTACTCGCCCTCCTTGGCCTTCTCGATTCGTGACGTGCACCAGAAGGTGCCCGACGTCGTGTCGGTGTACTGGTACCAGGGGCTGAACCGGTCCTCGACGTCGAAGACCGTGCGCGCCGTCCAGTTGCGGCAGACCGTCGTGCCCTCGACCGCGCCGAGTGCGTCGGACGGGAACTTCACCTTGTCGTTCTCGTACGCCTTGATGATGGTGCCCGACTCGTGCACCTTCATGAAGTGCACCGGGATGTCGAGTCGTGCCGTCGCAAGGTTCGTGAACCGATGCGCGGCCGTCTCGTACGACACCGCGAACGCGTCGCGGAGCTCCTCCATCGAGATGCGGCGCAGGTTCTTCGCCTCGCTGAGGAACCGGACCGCCGCCTGCTCGGGGAGCAGGATCGCGGCCGTGAGGTAGTTCGTCTCGATGCGCTGGCGGAGGAAGTCGGCGTATCCGCGTGGTTCCTCGTGACCGAGCAGGTGGCTCGCCAGCGCCTGCAGGATCGGCGAACGCGAGTCGCGCGACGGCGACTGCTGCGTGGGCAGGTAGATGCGGCCGTTGCGCTTGTCGGTCACCGAGCGAGTGGAGTGCGGCAGGTCGCCCACGTAGTGCAGCGTGTAGCCGAGGTGCGAGGCCATGTCGGCGACGAGCTGATGCGACACCGGGCCGCCCGTGTGCCCGACGGCTTCGAGCAGTTCGGCCGCCGTCGCCTCGAGCTCGGGATAGTGGTTGTCGCGGGCGCGCATCTCGGCGCGGAGCTCGGCGTTCGCCCGACGTGCCTCCTCGGGGGTGGCGGCGCGCTCGCGATGCAGCCGGTCGATCTCGTTGTGCAGGGCGAGGATCGTCTGCAGGGTCTGGTCGTTCATCGTCTTCGCGACGCGGAACGGCTCGAGTCCGAGCGCCTCGAAGACCGGGCCGCGCTGTGCGCGCTCGACCGCGATCTCGAGCGCCGCGCGCGCCGACGGGGCATCCGCCCGCAGCAGGTCATCGATGGTCGTGCCCAGGGCGAGCGCGATCGTGCGCAGCATCGAGAGCCGCGGCTCGCGCTTGCCGTTCTCGATCGCCGACACCTGCGACGGTGCCCGGTCGATCGCGGCCGCGAGCTCGCCGAGGGTCATGCCGACTGCCGTGCGCCGCTCCCGGATGCGGCGGCCGAGGGTCAGCGCGTCGACCTCGTCCACCTCGGCCGCGGGCTCGGTTACGGCGGCTGCGAGAGTCGGGCGAGCGAGGGGATCCGCGATGACCATAGCCTCGATGCTCACATGAGCAGCCGGATGACGCAAACAGAACTCTTGCGAAAGTTCTGTGAATTCCCGGCGCCATGCGCGTCAGCACCGCTCGACCGCCCGCAGTCCGAGGTGAAGAATCGGGCGAATGTTCCTGATCCACCGTCGTAACCGAACCGAGATCGGGGTGTGATGTACTGGCGCTCGCGGTGCTCGCCGCCAGACCCCACCCCGGAGGAATCCATGCCGTTCGCGCGCGCCGCCCTCGTCCCTGCCGCCCTCGGTATCCTCCTGTTCGCCGGATGCGCCGCCCAGCCGCTCGCGGCCGAGGAGTCGGCACGCGCCACGGTAACGCCCGAGCCCACCGCCGAGGCGGTCGTCGAGCAGTCCCCCACCGAGGCCTGCGACCTGCTTGCGGAGGGCGCACAGGAACTCGCCTCCCTCGGGGACTTCCAGGAAGCGTACGCTGCCGGAAGCGCCGACCCCGAGGGTGCGCTCCAGACGCTCAGATCCGCCGATGCCGCGTTCGCGGCGGCGGTCGACGAGGTCACCCATCCCGAGGTTCGAGTCGTGGGAGATGGCGCGAGGGTGGCGTTCGGGGCGTACGTGACCTACCTCCAGGGCGTGCTCGACGACCCGGCCAACGCCGACCTGAGCGCGATGGGCCCACTGGTCGACGATTTCATGACGAGCTTCACCGACATCGCCGAGGTCTGCGCCTGACGGCTGCGGGCCCGAGTGGAGCCCGTGTTCACCGTGCCGTGAGCTGAGGTTTCAGTTCGCGCGCGAAGAAGTCCATGAACCCGTCCGGGTCCGGCCCGTTGTTCGCGAGCACGACGTGGTCGTACCCGACGTCCTCGTACTCGCGGATCGCCGCGAGGTGCTTCGCGGCATCCGGCCCGCACGGCATCGCCTCGGCGACGTCCTCGGGCTTGACCACCTGCGCCGCCGCCTCGAAGTTCACCGGGTTCGGCAGTTCGCTCATGACCTTCCATCCGGTGAGCGACCAGCGGCTCGTCTCGAATGCCGCCGTCACCGCGGCATCCTCCGTCTCGGCCCACGCGAGGCCGACCTCACCGTAGGCGGGACCCGTGCCGCCGGCACCGCGGTACGCGCCGAACAACTCGGGGTCGGGGTCGACGCCGAAAATGCCGTCGCCGAGCTCAGCCGCGAGCTCCGCGGCATCCGGACCGCCTGCCGCGACGGCGATGAGCGGCAGCGCGTCGGGGAGGTCGAAGACGCGCGCGTCCTCGAGGTCGAGCCATTCGCCCCGGTACGACTGGTACCCGCCCTGCCAGAGCAGCCGGATGATCTCGAGTGCCTCGCGCAGCATCGCCTGTCGATCGGCGACGGCCGGGAATCCTCGCCCGACGACGTGCTCGTTGAGGCGTTCACCCGATCCGACGCCCAAGGTGAATCGGCCGTCGGAGACGATCCCGAGGGTCGCCGCCGCCTGCGCGATGATCGCCGGGTGGTAGCGCACCGTCGGACAGGTCACCCCGGTGACCAGGCGGAGGGACTCGGTGGTCGCCGCGATGGCGCCGAGCACGGTCCAGGCGAACGGCGAGTGCCCCTGGGAGTCCAGCCACGGATGGTAGTGGTCGCTGATGTCGACGAAGTCGAAACCGGATGCCTCGGCGAGCTTCGCCTGCCGCACGAGCTCCTTCGGCCCGAAACCCTCGGCGGACAGTTTGTATCCGTACCGCATGCGTCTCCCCTCGACCTCAGCGAGGCTATGCGCGATCCGGAGCGGACGGAACGCGGTTGCGTCAGCGGCACTCGACGTCCACAATGCGACCGCTGCGGACGCGGCAGCTGAGAAGACGCGCCCGCGTTATACGCCTCGCTTCTCTGCATCGCAAGGGCCTTCTGCGGCCGAGGACCGCCAACTTACCGTGATCGACACGAGCAGTGCCGTGCCACGAACAGTGCGGCCGACACAGGAAGTGAGTGAACCATGACGAGCAGCACAACGCCCGGATACCCGGGCGCGAATGACGCTTCACTCGGAGGCTCGACGACGGGGACGACCTCCGGGCCGACGACTCCGGCAACTCCGGGCGCGCGTGAAGAGGCGTCCAACCTTGCCAGCGAGACGGGCGACGCGGGTCGTCGCGTCGCGGGTGTCGCCAAGGACGAGACGAAGGCCGTGGGCTTCGAGGCCCGTCGGCAGGCGAGGCGTCTGGCCGATCAGGTCGGCAGCGAGGTCCGCCAGCAGGCGGCCCACCAGCAGAGCCGGGCGGCCGGAGGTCTTCGCAACATCGGGGACGAGTTCTCCAACATGGCCAGTGGGCAGGGCAGCGGTTCCGGGTTCGCCGCGGACATCGCGCGTGAGGCGGGCAACCGCGTCGGCGCAGCGGCGCAGTGGATCGATGACCGCGACCCGAGGATGATCCTCCAGGAGGTCAAGTCGTTCGCCCGGCGCCGCCCCGGCGTGTTCCTCGCGATCGCCGTGGGCGCCGGCGTCGTCGTGGGTCGTCTGACCCGCGCGCTCGCGCAGCCCTCCGACGACTCGGATTCGTCCCGCTACTCGGGTTCGGGGAACGCTGGTGCCGCGGGCATCCGCGCGGGTTCGACGGGATCGGCGTACGGCGTGACCGGTGGAACTCCCGGCGTGACCACGGGTACCACAGGAACCG
>DASUVU010000396.1:0-4402 GCA_036378815.1 Agromyces sp.
AGATCGAGGAGATCTCGAACAGCGCCATCCGCGACAACCTGGAGGTCGTGGCCCGCGAGATGCCGCTCGACGAGGCGAAGTCGCTCGGCGCGATGGCCCTGTTCGGCGAGAAGTACGGCGACGTCGTACGGGTCGTCGACATCGGCGGTCCCTGGTCGCGTGAGCTCTGCGCCGGCACGCACGTGTCGACGAGCGCCGAGATCGGCATGATCAACATCGTGGGAGAGTCGTCGGTCGGCGCCTCCAACCGACGCGTCGAATCGCTCGTCGGCCTCGAGGCGTTCCGCCGGTTCGCCGCCGAACGTGCCCTGGTGTCCGAGCTGACCTCGACGCTCAAGACCCGCCCCGAACAGCTCGTCGACCGAGTCGGCGACCTCGTCACCAGCCTCAAGGCCGCCGAGAAGAAGATCCAGGCGTACGAGGCGAAGGCGCTCACCGATCGGGTCCCCGCCCTCGCCGAGAAGGCGGTGCGCACGGGCGACGTGCTGCTCGTCGCCGAGACGCTCGGCACGCTCGGCTCGGCCGACGAGGCACGTTCGCTCGCACAGGCCGTGCGCGGCAAGCTCGGCGACGCGGCATCCGTCGTCGCCCTCGCCGCCGAGGTGGGCGGCAAGCCCGTCGCGATCGTCGCGACCTCGCCCGCAGCCCGAGAGGCCGGCGCCAATGCGGGGACGCTCGCGAAGGCGATGGCCCAGGTCCTCGGCGGTGGCGGCGGCGGAAAGCCCGATCTCGCCCAGGGCGGCGGCAACGACGTCGGGGCGATCCCTTCGGCACTGGAGGCCGTCCGACGAGAGCTCGGCCGGTAGCCCGTGCGCCCAGGAGTGCGGCTCGGCATCGACGTCGGACGGGCGCGCATCGGCGTCGCGCGCTGCGATGCGGGTGCGATGCTCGCAGTGCCCGTGGAGACGGTGCCTCGGGCGACCGACGGCGACGATGACGTGCGCCGCGTGCTCGAGATCGCCGAGGAGTTCGGGGCGATGGAACTCGTGGTCGGCAATCCGCTCTCGCTGTCGGGCGGGTCGACGGCATCGACCGACGACGCCGTCGCGTTCGCAGGGCGACTCGCCGCCTCGGGGGCCAGCGTCCGGCTGGTCGACGAACGGCTCTCGACGGTGAGCGCCCAGCAGGCACTCCGCGCCTCGGGAAGGTCGAGCCGCACGCAGCGTCCCATCGTCGACCAAGTCGCAGCCGTTATCATTCTGCAACACGCCATCGACACGGAGCGGGCCTCCGGCACGGAGCCCGGGCGCCTGCTCACGACCGACGAAGGGTCTTCCCCGAAGTGACCCACCTCCCGCCCGATCCCCGAGGGTCCTCATCCGACCGCTTGTCGGAGGACTGGAACGCGCTGCTGGGCGGCGATGTCCCGCCACGACGCCGAGCCGATGGGGAGCGGCGGCCGACTCCTCCGCCTGCAGCGGACGACGGATCCAGGCAGCCGATGACGCGACGCGAGGCGCGCGAGATGGAGCAGCGGCGACTCGCCGTCGCCGAGCCCGAGGTGGCCGAGCCCGAGATCTTCGAGACGCCGAAGCCGTCGCGCGCCGAGCGGCGGGCCGCCGCGGCATCCGACCACGGCATCGACGCGCCCGAACGCCGGCGCGGCCGGGGGGCATGGGGGTGCCTGGCCGCTCTCGTCGTCGTCGCGGCGCTCGCGGCCGGCGCGTTCTTCTTCCTCCAGGGTCCGATCAACTCGCTCATCGAGCGCTTCACGCCGGCCGCCGACTACTCCGGAACCGGCTCCGGCGAGGTCATGTTCGTGATCCACGCCGGCGACACCGGCTCCGACATCGCGGAGAACCTCGTCGATGAGGGTGTGACCGCCTCGTACGACGCCTTCTACGACCTGCTGCTCGCCCAGTCTCCCGAGCCCGAATTCCACCCGGGTGCCTACACGCTCGCCGAGCAGATGAGCGCCCAGTCCGCACTCGACGCGCTACTCGACCCCGCCAACAAGCTCGAGAACACGCTGCTCATCACCGAGGGCATCTGGGCCCGTGACGCCCTCGCCGAGGCGTCCGCCGTGCTCCAGATCCCGATCGAGGAGCTCGAGGCGGCCGCGGCGGACCCGCAGGCGCTCGGCCTGCCCGCCGAGGCGACGAGTGTCGAGGGGTTCCTGTTCCCCGCGACGTACACGTTCGACCCGGGCGTCACCGCCCAGGAGGTCGTGCAGATCATGGTCGGCGAGAGCCTCGCCGCGTTCGACGCCGCCGGCGTACCGCCCGAGGATCGCTTCCGCGTGGCGACGATCGCCTCGCTGATCGAGCGCGAGGGGCTCCCGCAGGACTTCACGAAGGTGTCGCGGGTGATCCAGAACAGGCTCGACCAGGGGATGCTGCTGCAGTTCGATTCCACGGTGCACTACGGAACCGGCGACAACTCGGTCGTCACGACGACCGACGCCGAACGCGCCGACGCCGGCAACCTGTACAACACCTACGTGCACGCAGGCCTCCCGCCCGGGCCGATCGGCAACCCGGGCGCCGACGCGATCTCGGCTGCACTGAACCCCGCCGACGGAACCTGGCTCTACTTCGTGACGGTCGACCCCGACACGGGCGAGACGGTGTTCAGCACCACGCTCGAGGAGCATGAGGCGGCCGCCGAGCAGTTCTACCAGTGGCTCGAGGACCACCCCGACTATGGCCAGTGAGCCCCGTCGGCTCGCGGTGCTCGGCTCGCCGATCGCGCACTCGAAGAGCCCGGCCCTGCACCGCGCCGCCTATCGCACGCTCGGACTCGACTGGGAGTACTCCGCCGTGGAGGTCGACGGTTCGAGCCTCGCGGCGTTCATCGACTCCCGCGACGAGGCCTGGCGTGGGCTCTCGCTCACCATGCCGTTGAAGCAGGACGTCATCCCGCTGCTCGACGAGGTCGACGAACTCGTGGGAGTCACCGGCGCGGCGAACACGGTGCTCTTCGACGCGGGCCGGCGCCGCGGCTTCAATACCGACGTGGGCGGGATCGTGCGGGCACTCGGCGATGCCGGATTCGACCGGATGCGCCGGGGCGCACTGATCGGCGGGGGAGCGACCGCGGCGTCCGCGCTGGCGGCGATGGCCGAGCTGGGCGCGAACGAGGTGCGAACGCTGCTCCGTCGGCCCGAGGCAGCTGCCCACCTCGTCGAACTCGGAGCGCGCCTGGGCGTTCGCGTGGAGGCGGCACCGCTCGGCGAGCTCGCATCGCTCGACGACGTGGAGCTCGTCGCCAGCACCGTCCCCGGTCGCGCAGAGCTCGGTGCAGCGGCATCCGTCGATCTCATGCGGCGGGCGTTGCTGTTCGACGTCGCCTACGACCCGTGGCCGACGGCGCTGGCGGCGCAGTGGCTCGAGGCGGGCGGCGCGGTGGTCGACGGGCTCGGGATGCTGCTGCATCAGGCCCTGCTGCAGGTTCGGATCTTCGTGGCGGGGGACCCGGCGATCCCGCTGACCGAGGAGCAGTCGGTGCTCGCCGCCATGCGCGACTCGCTCTGAGCCGCCTGTGGAAGGATAGGGGAATGCTCCGTTGGCTCACCGCCGGAGAGTCGCACGGCCCCGAGCTGGTCGCGATCCTCGAGGGTCTTCCCGCCGGTATCCCCGTCTCGCTCGACGCCATTCGCGCCGACCTCGCCCGCCGCAAGCTCGGCTACGGGCGTGGCGCCCGCATGAAGTTCGAGCAGGACGAGCTGGCGATCTCGGGCGGGGTCCGTCACGGCGAGAGCCTCGGCAGCCCCATCGCACTGCGCATCGGCAACACCGAGTGGCCCAAGTGGCAGGAGGTCATGAGCCCCGAGCCCGTCGATCCGGCGACCCTCGGCCGCGGGCGTGGCGCACCGCTCACGCGGCCCCGGCCCGGACATGCCGACCTCGTGGGCATGCAGAAGTACGGGTTCGACGAGGCGCGCCCGGTGCTCGAGCGGGCCAGCGCCCGTGAGACCGCCGCGCGCGTCGCCCTCGGCGCGGTCGCCCGCGGGTTCCTCGCGGAGCTCGGCATCCGCCTCGTCTCGCACACCATCGCGATCGGCCCGGTGCGCGTGCCCGAGGATCGCCCGCTGCCCGTGCCCGACGACGTCGACCGCCTCGACGCCGACCCGCTGCGCTGCTTCGACGACGAGACGTCGGCGCGCATGGTGGCCGAGGTCGACCTCGCGCACAAGGAGGGCGACACGCTCGGCGGCGTCGTCGAGGTGCTGGTCCACGGGTTGCCGCCGGGCCTCGGCAGCCACGTGCACTGGGACCGCAAGCTCGACACGCGGCTGGCTGCGGCACTGATGAGCATCCAGGCGATCAAGGGCGTCGAGGTCGGCGACGGCTTCGTCACCACGACCCGTCGCGGCTCGGCCGCCCACGACGAGCTGCACCTCACCGACGGCCGCATCGTGCGCGCGAGCGACCGGGCGGGCGGCACCGAGGGTGGCATGACC
>DASUVU010000397.1:0-8267 GCA_036378815.1 Agromyces sp.
CGCGCATCGACTCTCGGGCGGGCAGAAGCAGCTGCTCGCGCTTGCGGCAGTGCTCGTCGCGGAACCAGCGGTGATCGTCGCCGACGAGCCGACCACTCTGCTCGACGCCCGCAACACACAGCTCGTCGAGCGGCACTTCGCCGAGCTCGACGAGCAGCTGGTGCTCGTCACCCATCGGCTCGAGGCCGTCGAGTCGTTCGACCGGGTGCTCGTGGTCGAGGGCGGCCGCATCATCGCCGACGGTACGCCCGCCGAGGCGCTCGGCGCGTACCGGAGCCTCGTCGGATGATGGTCAGGTCAGCGCGGTGATCGGGGCGTATCGGCCGGGATCGTCGGTGCTGCATCGACTCGGTGCCGGTGCGAAGCTCGCCGGGCTCGCGGCATCCGTCGTCGTGGTGGCCCTGCTCCCCGAGTGGTGGATGCTGCTCATCGCGCTCGGAGTCGCGCTGCTCGGCTTCGTCGTGGCGGCGATCCCGCCGCGCGCTGTCGTGGCCCAACTCGTGCCGGTGCTGTGGATCCTGCTGATCGCGGCACCGCTCAACGCCCTGTTCTCGGGCTGGGAGTCGGCGCTCGTCATGTCTCTCCGAGTGACGGTGTGCGTCGCGCTCGCGGCGCTCGTGACGCTGACGACGCGGGTGTCGGCGATCCTCGACGCGGTGCGCACGGGCCTCCGCCCGTTCGGACGTCGGGTCGACCCCGAGCGCGTGGGCATCGTGCTCGCCATGACCATCCGGGCCGTGCCGCTCATGGCCGAGATCGTCCGAGCCGTGCTCGACGCCCGACGCGCGCGCGGCGCCGATGGGTCGCTCCGGGCCGTCGCCGTGCCGGTCGTCGTGCGATCCCTGCAGACGGCCGACGCGATGGGCGAGGCGCTCGTCGCCCGCGGCTTCGACGACTGAGCCGACTCCGTTCAGCCGGGCGCGCAAGTCGCGGCCGCTGTCATGAGGTCGGCGGCGGTGTCGTCGTCGAGGCCCTCGCGCGACAGCCGGCGCCACGTCCAGAAGTCGAGGGCCAGTCGGATGAGCGCCCGGTGTTGCCCGCGTGAGCCCAGCCCCGCGGCCAACGCGTCGGCCAGCTGATCCGCTCGCGCATCCGCGGTGCGCTGCATCAGTGCGTCCAACGCTGGGAGAGCACCACGATCCCGTTGGACCTTCTCGGCCATCGGCTCGGTCTCGCGATACCAGCGGTAGTAGCCGCGCAGTGCGGCGCGCAGACGCTCCACTGGCTCATCTACGGCGAGAATCGCATCGAATCGGGGCAGCGGGTGAAGCTGCATCCAGTGCGCTTGGCATGCGCCGAACAGCTCCGCCTCATCGGGGAAGTGGTTGTACACCGTGAGTCGCTGCACGCCCGCTCGCCGGGCTACCTCGGAGACCGTCGTCAGCGCGGGGCCGACCTCCTCGTGCAACCCCGTGGTCGCGGCGATGATTCGCTCGCGCGTCTGCGCCTGCGCCGCGGCGCGGGACTTGAGCTCGTACTTGCGTTTTTCGATTGACATGGTGTTCATCGATGTTAGCATTGGGATCATTATACATAGTGTTCATCGAAAGAAGCGATCATGCACACCAGTAGCGCTCGCGTGCTCGGGGCCGAGCAGGGCGACGTCGGCCAGCTCGGCTCGATCGGAGTTCGCTTCATGGTCGACTCCGCCGACTCAGGTGGGATGTTCTCGTTGGTCGAACATCCGATCCCACCCCGCAAACTGGCGGCACCCCTGCACCGCCACTCCCGAGAAGACGAGTACACCTTCGTCCTCGAAGGCGAGATCGGCGTCCTCCTGGGCGACGAGGTGGTGTTCGGTGGGCGCGGCGCCCTCATCTTCAAGCCACGCGGACAATGGCACACCTTCTGGAATGCCGGCTACGAGCCCGCTCGGGTGTTGGAGATCATCTCGCCGGGTGGGTTCGAGGGTTACTTCGAACAACTCAGCGACCTGCTGTCAGAGGGATCGCCTCCCGACCCGGCGAAGGTCGCAGTCATCGCCGAACGATTCGGGCTCGAACTCGATCCCGCGAGCATCCCTCGCCTGACCGCGGAGCTCGGGGTGACCTTCGGCCGAGACGCCGACTGAGCTCCACGAACGCCGTCCGTCCCCGACAACTGCTCGATCGGCGGCGTTCGTTGGCAGTCCGTGGCAGGATCGCCCTGTGGCCGACCGACTGATGCTCCTCGACACCGCCTCGCTGTACTTCCGCGCGTTCTACGGCGTGCCCGATTCGCTCAAGCGCGCCGACGGCACGCCCGTGAACGCGGTGCGCGGGCTGCTCGACATGATCGCGCGCCTCGTCACCGACTTCGAGCCGACCCACCTCGTCGCCTGCTGGGACGACGACTGGCGGCCGCAGTGGCGTGTCGACCTCATCCCGAGCTACAAGGCGCACCGCGTCGCCGTGGTGGTGGCGGGCCCCGCCCCCGATGTCGAGGTCGTACCCGATCCGCTCGAGGTGCAGGTGCCGCTCATCCGCGAGATCCTCGCCGTCCTCGATATCGCGGTCGTGGGCGCTCCCGAGCACGAGGCCGACGACGTGATCGGCAGCCTCGCGACCCAGGCGCAGATGCCGGTCGACGTCGTCACGGGCGACCGCGACCTCTTCCAACTCGTCGACGACGCCCGTGACGTGCGCGTCGTCTACACCGCGCGCGGCATGAGCAAGCTCGAGGTGCTCACCGACGCCACGGTCGTGGGCAAGTACGGCGTGCTGCCGTCCCAGTACGCCGACTTCGCTGTACTGCGCGGCGACACATCCGACGGTCTGCCCGGGGTTGCCGGAATCGGCGAGAAGACCGCGGCAAGCCTGCTGCAGCAGTTCGGCGATCTCGATTCGCTCATCGCAGCCGCTGACGACCCCGCTGCACCGCTCTCGGCGACGATGCGGGCGAAGATCCGCACCGCCGCCGACTACCTGGCCGTCGCGCCCACCGTCGTGGAGGTGGTGCGCGACCTCGAGCTGGGCGACGTCGACGGTGAGATCAGGCCGCTGGACGCGACATCCGTCGCCGAGGTGCAGCGCCTCGCAACCGAGTGGAACCTCGGCGGATCGGCGCAGCGCGTGCTCCAGGCGCTGGGCAACGAGGTGGGGGCGGGCCGATGACCAAGTACGTCGTCGATTGCAGCGCCGTGCTGCGGCTGGCCGCTGAGGGCTTCGACGACCCCGGCGAGCACGAATTGCTCGCGCCGACGCTCATCCGATCCCAGGTGCTCAGCACCCTGCACGAGATGGTCCATCGCGGTGAGTTGCCGGCCGAGGTCGCCACCGACCGCCTCGCCCGAGTGGCGCGCATCCCCATGCGACTGCTCGGTGACTCCGTGCTGCGACGGACGGCATGGAAGCTGGCCGACGAGCACGGATGGGCGTCGACCTACGACGCCGAGTACCTCGCCCTCACCAGGCTGCAGGGCGACGCGCTCATCACGCTCGATGACGAGCTGGCCGGCAGGGCGAAGGGCGTGGTCGCCGTCGCCTCCATCGACGAGCTGCTCACCGCTCGGCGAGCCGCGGGCCGCGAGTGACGGCATGAAAAAGCCCCGAACCTGGCGAGAGGTTCGGGGCTGATCCGTGCACCCCCAGGGACTTGAACCCTGAACCCACTGATTAAGAGTCAGTTGCTCTGCCGATTGAGCTAGAGGTGCGTGATTCTGGATGTACCGGACAACCTGAACCGAGGGACCACGTTATCAGGAGAACGACCGCCTGCGCGAATCGATTCCGACGGGGAGCCGAATCGACCAGATCGAGTCGCGTCGGCCGCGGCGATAGCCTGAACCGATGACTTCCGCGTACGACGAAGACCTCAGCCTCGCCATCGAGCTCGCCGATCTCGCGGATTCCGCGTCGATCGCGCGTTTCCGTGCCGTCGACCTCGAGGTGCAGACGAAGCCCGACCGAACACCAGTGACCGAGGCCGACCTCACGGTCGAACGCGTGATCCGCGACCGCCTCGCGCAGTCGCGACCAGACGACGGCATCCTCGGTGAGGAATTCGGTACTGCCGGCGACAGCACGCGCCAGTGGATCATCGACCCGATCGACGGCACGTCCAACTTCCTCCGCGGCGTCCCCGTGTGGGGCACCCTCATCGCGCTCGCGGTCGATGGCGTCCCCGTGGTGGGGGTCGCCTCATCGCCGGCGATGGGTCGTCGCTGGTGGGCGGCCGCTGGCGGAGGGGCGTGGACGGATGACGCGAGCGGTGAACCTCGGCGTATCTCGGTCTCGCAGGTCGCCGACCTCGCGGATGCCTCGCTCAGCTTCCAGAGCATCGCCCAGTGGCGCGACGCCGGCTACCTGGATCGCCTGCTCCAGTTGTCCGAGCGCGTGTGGCGCGACCGGGCCTACGGCGACCTGTGGTCGTACATGCTGCTCGCCGAAGGGCTCATCGACATCACCGCCGAGTTCGACGTGAAGCCGTACGACCTCGCGGCGCTCATCCCGATCGTCGAGGAGGCCGGCGGCCGGTTCACCTCGGTCGTCGGCGAGCCCGGTCCCTGGCATGGCAGCGCGCTCGCCACGAACGGTCGCCTGCACGACGCCGTGCTCGCCGTGCTCGACGAGGAGCGCTGAGGTGGAGATCTGCATCTTCACGGAGCCGCAGCAGGGTGCGAGCTACGACGACCAGCTCGCTCAGGCCCGCGCCACCGAACGTCTCGGATTCGACGGCTGGTTCCGATCCGACCACTTCCTGCGCATGGGCCCCGGCGATCCACTCCCAGGACCGACGGATGCCTGGACCACCCTCGCGGCGCTCGCACGCGAGACCTCGCGCATCCGGCTCGGCACCCTGGTCTCGTCGGTCACGTTCCGCCACCCCTCGCTGCTCGCGATCCAGGTCGCGCAGGTCGACGCGATGTCGGGCGGCCGCATCGAGCTCGGCCTCGGCACCGGGTGGTTCGCCGAGGAGCACACCGCCTACGGCATCCCATTTCCAGAGAAGCGGTTCGGCATCCTCGAGGAACAGCTCGAGGTCATCACCGGACTGTGGTCGACTCCGGTCGGGCAGCACTTCGACTACAGCGGCGAGCACTACTCGCTCGAGGGTGCCCCGGCCCTCCCCAAGCCGGTGCAACCGGAGGTGCCGATCATCGTCGGCGGCGCCGGTCCGAAACGCACGCCCCGGATCGCGGCTCGCTTCGCAACGGAGTTCAACATCGGCTTCCGCTCCGAAGACACCGTCACGCGGACCTTCGACGGCGTGCGACGAGCTTGCGACGCGCTGGGACGTGATCCCGCGACCCTTCGTCGTTCGGTCGCACTGACGACTGTCGTGGCATCCGACGACGCCACCTACCTGCGTCGCCTCGACGCGATCGGTGCGGATGCCGACACGTTCGCCGAGGTCAACATCGCAGGAACTCCGGATGCCGCGATCGAGAAGATCCTCCGCCTTCGCGAGCTCGGCGCAGACCGCTTCTACCTTCAGCTCGTCGACCTTCGCGACCTCGAACACCTGGAGCTCATCGCGGAGGAGGTGCTGCCGCACGTGCGCTGAGAACCCCGTTCCGCCCCATACATCGGGCGCTTCGGACCGCGGCTATGCTACTCGTTGCCGGTCGCAGCGACCGCCCACCGTCGAGCGAGGAGCCGCCGTTGCCACCGACCACCCCAGCACGCCGGCGCGCCGTCGCGATCGCCACCGTCGGCCTCGTCGCCATGCTGCTGAGCGGTTGCTCGGCGAATCCGCTGTCCGAGACGCTCGACCGACTGCAGAGCAACGCTCGCGAACTGATGGGCGGCGGGCCCACCGGATCGAGCAGCCCGTCGGAGGGCGAAACGGATCTCGCGACCGACGAGACGCTCACCGTCGGCGTGAGCGGCCTACGGGTCGGCGACTGCTACGGCGAATACGACTACGACACCGGAACGGTCGACCTGCTTCCCTGCGACGGCCCGCACATCGAAGAGGTGTATCACGAGCACCGCATCCTCGAGGCGGCGTTCCCCGGCGACGATCGCGTCTGGGAGATCGCGGAGCGCGAGTGCCAAGCGGCATTCGAGGAGTACGTCGGCACCTCGTGGGAGGAGTCGGTGTTCAGCTACCAATTCTGGGGACCCGTCGAGGACTCGTGGGGCTGGGGGGATCGTGTGATCCTGTGCACCGTGTACCAGCCGGGCGTGGAGCTCGAGGCATCCGCTCGTCACTCCGGCAGGTGAACCGCGATGGGGTGCGCTCCCCATCGCACGTGACGTCGAGCAGGCGATAGGCTGACGCCGCCGCGTGCCACCCCCGGCATCCGAAGCAACCCCCCTCACGCCGGAAGGTTCCGCATGCCCGCACGTCGTTCCCGAACCCGCCTGCTCGTCGCCTCCGCCGCCCTGGCCGCAGTTCTCCCACTGACCGGATGCGGCGCGCTGGGTAGCCTGCTTTCGCCTCCGCAACCGCAGCGCGACGAGGTGACGCAGGAGATCGTCGAACAGGGGCAGGCCGATGTGTTCGCGCTCCGTGTCGGAGACTGCCTGACCATGGTGCAGGGAGAACAGGTCGATGCGGTTCCGGTCGTGCCCTGCAGCGAGCCGCACAGCGACGAGGTGTACCACGACTTCCAGCTCGACGACGGCGAATTCCCAGGCGACGAGGCGATCGCGACGGCTGCCCAAGACGGATGTCTCGCAGAGTTCAACGCCTTCGTCGGCGTGGCGTACGAGTCGTCGACGCTCGACATCGGGTGGTACGTGCCCACGGCCGACTCGTGGAAGCAGCTCGACGACCGGGTCGTGTCGTGCACCATCTACGACCCGGCGCGCGACGTGACCGGCTCGCTTGCGGGAGCAGGCTACTGACCCAGGTGACGAACGGGCCGTCACCGCAGGCGACTCAGGCTCCCAGCAGTTCGAGCACGTGGTACGTGGCGTACACGGGCCAGACCATCGCCTGCAGCAGCCCGAGGATCACGCCCCAGAAGCTGCCGTCCGAGACGGAGATGAAGTAGATCGCGGCGCCGATGTAGGCGAGCAGGAAGAAAAAGCTCCAAGGTCCGGCTCGCTCGACGATCCTCACCGTGCTCCTGTCGCCGGCCATCCCGACCTCCCGTTGCTCGGTCTGTTTGTTATCTCACTATCAATGCCGGCGGGAGCGCACGGGCCGTAGGTCCCGCCGGTTCATGACAGCCCGACGATGCGCCCCTCGTCGTCGACGTCGAAGCGTTCGCTCGCAGGTACCTTCGGTAGGCCCGGCATCGTCATGATCGTGCCGGTGAGTGCGACGACGAATCCGGCCCCCGTGCGCGGTACGAGGTCGCGCACCCGGATCGTGAATCCTTCGGGAGCGCCCAGCCTGCTCGCGTCGTCCGAGAACGAGTACTGCGTCTTGGCCATGCAGACGGGCAGGTGGCTCCAGCCATTGCGCTCGATCTCCGCCAAGCGCCGCCACGCGGCCGGCGTGAACTCCACGTCGGCCGCGTGGTAGACCCGGCGCGCGATCGTGCGTATCTGCTGCTCGATCGTCTCCGTGCCGTCGTTGATCGGTACGAACGATGTCGACGACGCCGAGCGGTCGATCACGTCGAGCACGACCGCGGCGAGCTCGTCGGCGCCGTCTTCCCCGCCGCCTCGGGCCCAGACGTCGGACACCGCAGCCGGAACGCCTGCTGCGCGCGCCCAGGCCAGCACGCGCTCGCGCTCCTCGTCGGTGTCGGTCGGGAATGTGTTGATCGCGACGACGGGCTCGAGCCCGAAGGCGCGCACGTTCTCGACGTGGCGTTCGAGGTTGGGCAGACCGGCCTCGACGGCGTCGGGATCGGGACGTTCGACGTCGGCGAGCGCGACGCCGCCGTGCATCTTGAGCGCCCGCAGCGTCGCCACGACGACCACCGCGTCGGGCACCGTGTCGGCCACGCGGGTCGTGATGTGGAGGTACTTCTCCATGCCGAGGTCGGTACCGAAGCCCGCCTCGGTCACGACGACGTCCGCGATCGAGCGCGCGGCCGAGGTGGCGATCACCGAGCTGCAGCCGTGCGCGATGTTGCCGAACGGGCCGCCGTGCACGAACGCTGCGGTCCCCCCGATCGTCTGCACCAGGTTGGGCTTCATTGCGTGCATCAACAGGGCCGTGAGGGCGCCCTCCGCGTTGAGGTCACCGGCCGTGACGGGCGTGCGGTCATAGGTGAACCCGACCGTGATGGCTGCGAGGCGCCGCTTGAGGTCGGCCAGGTCGGTCGCGAGGCACAGCACGGCCATGATCTCGGATGCCGCGGTGATGTCGAACCCGGCCTCGCGCGGCACGCCCTCGGTCGGCCCACCGAGGCCGATCACGATGCTTCGAAGCGCGCGGTCGTT
>DASUVU010000398.1:0-11829 GCA_036378815.1 Agromyces sp.
ATCACGATCCTGCCGCGCGGCCGGGCCCTCGGCTACACGATGGTGCTGCCGCTGGAGGACAAGTACTCGATCACGCGCAATGAGCTGCTCGACCAGCTCACGTACGCGATGGGCGGCCGCGTCGCCGAGGAGATCGTGTTCCACGACCCGTCGACCGGCGCCTCGAATGACATCGAGAAGGCCACGTCGACGGCGCGCAAGATGGTCACCGAGTACGGCATGTCGGCGAACGTCGGCGCCGTCAAGCTCGGCCAGTCGCAGGGTGAGGTCTTCCTCGGTCGCGACATGGGCCACCAGCGCGACTACTCCGAAGAGGTGGCCGAGCGCGTCGACCTCGAGGTGCGCGCACTCATCGAGCAGGCGCACGACGAGGCGTGGCAGGTGCTCAACGCGAACCGCGACATCCTCGACGTGCTCGCCGCGGAGCTCCTCGAGCGCGAGACGCTCGATCACAACCAGATCGCCGAGATCTTCAAGAACGTCCAGAAGCTGCCCGAGCGTCCGCTCTGGCTGTCGAGCGACCGTCGACCCGTGTCCGACCGTCCCCCGATCGCGTTCCCCGACGACAAGCTGCCGATCGACCAGGGTGCGGTCGACGGCGGCGTCGACTCGGGCGGCCCCTCGGTCGAGGAGCCGGCGGCGGCGCGCGCCCCGCGCACCAAGCCGCGTCCCGCCACTGCGTAGCCGTTCGCGACTCGAAGAGGGAGGCGGCCCATGGCCGGTGTCGACACGGAGCGTATCGAGCGCGCCGTGCGTGAGATCCTCCTCGCGATCGGCGAGGATCCGACCCGTCCCGGTCTGGAGCGTACGCCGCAGCGGGTGGCCGAGGCGTATGCGGAGTTCTTCGGAGGCCTCCAGGTCGATCCGCTGAGCCACCTCGCCGACGCCGTGCCCATCGGCGCATCCGAGCAGGGGGTGCCGGCGACATCCGACGCCGTGATCCTCCGCGACCTCGCGTTCCGGTCCGTCTGCGAGCATCACCTGCTGCCCTTCGTCGGCACGGCGCACGTCGCGTACCTGCCCGGCGACCGCGTGGTGGGCCTCGGCCGCATTCCCGCCGTCGTCGAGACGCTCGCTGCGAGGCCGCAACTGCAGGAGCGTCTCGCCGAGGAGATCGCCGACACCCTCGAGCAAGGCCTCGAGCCGAAGGGGGTGCTCGTGGTGCTCGACGCGCAGCACCGCTGCGTGACGACTCGGGGTCCGCGGCAGACCCGCAGCTCCACCGTGACGATCGCGAGCCGCGGGGCGCTCGCCGCCCCGGCCGCGCGCGCCGAGATCATCGCGCTGATCGGAGCCGCAGATGATGGACGACGCTGATCGACGAGCGCCGGCCGCGACCCTGATCATGGGCGTCGTGAACGTCACGCCCGACTCGTTCAGCGACGGCGGGCAGTGGTTCGACGCGGATGCCGCGATCCAGCACGGCATCGACCTGGTCGCCGAGGGCGCAGAGCTCGTGGATGTCGGCGGGGAATCCACCCGCCCGGGGGCGGCACGTGTCGCCCCTGACGAGGAGCTGCGCCGCGTCGTGTCCGTCGTGCGCGAACTCGCCGGCCGTGGCATCCGGGTGAGCGTCGACACCATGCGCGCGTCGACCGCGCTCGCGGCCGTCGAGGCGGGCGCGGAGATCATCAATGATGTCTCCGCCGGGCTCGCGGATGCCGCGATGGCACCGATCGTCGCCGAGACGGGTGCGCGCTACGTCGCGATGCACTGGCGCGGGCACTCCGACCGCATGGACTCACTGTCGGAGTACGACGACGTCGCGATCGAGGTGCGCGACGAGCTCGCGACCCGGATCGATGCGCTCATGGCCGCCGGCGTGGCATCCGACCGGCTGATCCTCGACCCGGGCCTCGGATTCTCGAAGCGAGGCGAGCAGAACTGGGAGCTGCTCGGTCGCCTCGACGTGCTGGCGGGGCTCGGGCTGCCGATCCTCGTCGGCGCCTCCCGCAAGCGATTCCTCGGCGCCCTCCTGCCCGAGGGCGCCGACATGCTCGAGCGCGACCTGCCCACCGCGGTCGTGAGCGTGCTCTCCGCACAGGCCGGTGCGTGGGGTGTTCGCGTGCACGACGTCCGCGGGACCCGGCGTGCGCTCGACGTCCTCGGGGCGTGGCAGAGTGGAGCACGTGGCTAGGACCCCCGACCGCATCACCCTCACCGGCGTGCGCGTGCACGCGCACCACGGTGTGTACGCATCCGAGCGCGTCGAGGGCCAGGAGTTCGTGATCGACGTGGCCGTCGATGTCGACTTCGCCGCCGCGGCATCGCGCGACGACCTGGGCAGCACGGTGAACTACGGCGAGCTCGCCGAGGCGGTCGTCGCCGCGGTCGAGCGCGACCCGGTCGACCTCATCGAGACGGTCGCCGAGCGGGTGGCCGCCGTGGCCCTGGGGTTCGCAGCCGTCGACGAGGTCGAGGTCACGGTGCACAAGCCCGAGGCGCCCATCCGGGTGCCGTTCGCCGATGTCTCGGTCACCATCGTGCGGGGTCGCACATGACCCGAGCCGTCATCGCCTTCGGCGCCAACCTGGGCGACCGTGAGGCGACCATCGCCGCTGCGACCCGCGAGCTCGCCGAGACGCCCGGCGTCGTGCTGGTCGCCGTGTCACCGGTCTACGAGACGCCGGCCATGAAGGACTCAGGCGTCGACCACGATGCCCCCGGTTACCTGAACGGAGTGCTCGTCGTCGACACGACGCTCGACGCGCACGCCCTGCTCGACGTGCTCCAGGGCATCGAGGCGCGCCACGGGCGCGTCCGTGCCGAGCACTGGGGGGACCGCACCCTCGACCTCGACCTCATCGACCTCGGCGGCGCGCGGGTCTCCGACGAACGGCTCACGTTGCCGCATCCGCGCGCCTGGCAGCGGGCGTTCGTGCTGCAGCCCTGGCTCGACCTCGAACCCGATGCCGTGCTCGCCGGTCGCGGCCCCATCGCCGAGCTCCGCAGCGCGGCGCACGACGAGGTGGTGCGTCGATGAAGCGCACGCACGTCTCGACGATCATCGCGTTCATCGTCGGCGGCCTGGTCGTCGGCTACCTCGGCGATCTCGCGATCGTCACCGGGGGCGGCAAGGCCATCGTTCCGCCGCTCTCGCTCCCCATCACCCTCGTCGGCGTCGCCGTGCTCGTCGTGGCGCTCGCGTGGCCGATCCGGCGGGCGGTCAAGCGCAAGACCACCAAGCACCTCGACCCGTTCCGCGCGATGCGCACGGCAGTGCTCGCGAAGGCGTGCAGCATGAGCGGCGCCCTGCTCTTCGGGTTCGGCCTCGGCATCACGCTGTTCCTGATCACGCGCAGCGTCGTGCCGGCGATCGACACGGTGTGGCTGGCGCTCGCCACCGCAATCGGCGCCGGGCTCCTGTGCGCCGGAGGACTCGTCGCCGAGCACTTCTGCACGCTCCCGCCCGATGACACCCAGCTCGAGAAGGAAGAACACGCGCATGCCTGACCTCGGTGACCACGAACGGGGCATGCACGCCGCCCCGGCAGACGCACGCGAGCAGGCCGTCGCGGCGCGCGAGGCCACGGCGAACGAGGTGTCCGAGCAGGTCCCGGCTGCGCCGGCCGAGTCCGCGCGGCAGCCCGCAGCGCCCGTCGTGTCCGAGCCGCTCGAGGCGGTGCCGGCCGACACCGGATGGCTCCGCGTGTCGCCGAAGTACCTCGTGGTCGAGATCGTCGGCTCGCTCATCGGCATGGTGGTCTTCGTGGGTGTCCTGGTCGTGATGTACCTGATCTGGGGCCAGTGGTGGGCGCTGTGGGGCGCCATCGTGGTCGGCGTCGGTTCGCTGATCGGCATCGCGTTCGAGCCCCGGCGCGTGCGATCGATCGCGTACCGGCTCCGCACCGACGACCTGCTCTTCAAGCGCGGGATCATGTTCCACCGGCAGGTCGCCGTGCCCTACGGGCGCATGCAGCTCGTCGACATCACCCGCGGTCCCGTGGCGCGTGCACTCGGCCTCGCCGACCTCAAGTTCGTGACCGCCGCGGCATCCACCGCCGTGACCGTCCCGGGGCTTCCGATGGAGGAGGCCGACCGGCTGCGCGACCGGCTCGTCGCCCTCGCCGAGACTCGACGGGCGGGGCTGTGACAGGAGGAACATGGTGAGCGCACCAGCGCGCGCCCAGCGGGTCACGAACCTCGCCGACGGCGAGTGGCATCGGCTGCACCCGGCGAGCCCGCTGCTGCGCGGCGGCCTGGTGTTCATCGCCGTGCTGGGGTTCCTCATCGCGAACCTCCGCGAACGCCTCGTCGACTGGGCGTTCCTGATCTTCGCCCCCGACCTGAGCGGCGACCTCGACGTCGAGTACGGGCGGTGGCAGCAGGACTGGGCGAACGACCCGATCGGCGCCATCATCTCGTTGAACCTCGTCGGATGGGCGGTCGCCGCCGTGGCCGTCGTGATCGTCGCAGTGATCGTGGGCTTCTGGCTGTCGTGGCGCATGCACACCTTCCGCGTCACCGACGAGGCCCTCGAGGTGCGCAGCGGCATCCTGTTCCGCTCGCACCGCAGCGCCCGGCTCGACCGGATCCAGGGCATCAACGTGAACCGCCCCGTATTCGCGCGCCTGTTCGGCACGGCGAAGCTCGAGGTGTCGGTCGCGGGCCAGTCGGCCAACGTGCCGCTGTCGTACCTCGGTTCGGCGCTCGCCGACGGCCTCCGCGCCGACCTGCTGCGCCTCGCGTCGGGCGCGCGGGCGGCGAAGGCAGCGGATGCCGCTGGCCCGGGTGTCGGCGAGGGCGCGGGCCCGGGCGGCGAGACCGAGCGACCGCACGTCTCGCGGGTCATCGGCCAGCGGGTCGACGAGTTCCTCGCCCCCGAGCTCGATCCCTCGCTCGCACCACCCGAGTCGGTCGTGCACCTGCCGCTCGGGCGTGTGATCGCGTCGACCCTGCTCGGCGGTTCGACCATGTGGATCATCGTGCTCGTGGTGATGATCGCCGTCGGCGTGTCGACCGGGCAGTTCTGGGTGCTGTTCTCCTTCATCCCCGCCGCGATCGGTCTGGTCAGCTACATATGGTCGCGAATCACCAAGTCGCTGCGGTACTCGATCGCGGGCACGCCCGACGGCGTACGCATCGGGCACGGCCTGCTGTCGACGGGCAACCAGACGATCCCTCCCGGGCGCATTCACGCGATCGAGGCGAACCAGTGGCTCCTGTGGCGTCCGTTCGGCTGGTGGTCCATCCGCATCAACGTGGCCGGGCAGTCGGTGACCGCATCGAACGACGCCGCTCAGCGCACGCTCGTGCTGCCCGTCGGCACCGCTGCCGACGTGCACCGTGTCCTCGCCCTGCTCCTGCCCGACGCCGTGGCCGAGGTCGACCCGCTCGTCGACCACGGCCTCGTCGGCCGCGACGGTGCCGACGGATACGCCCCGGCGCCGAGGCGGGCAGCATGGCTCCGGCCGTTCTCCTGGCGTCGCATCGGGTGGGCGCTGGCGGGTGGCGTCGCGCTGATCCGGCGCGGGTGGCTGCTGCGAAGCCTCACGTTCGTTCCGTTGGCCCGCATGCAGTCGGTCGCCGTGTCGGTCGGTCCGCTGCAGCGGATGCTCCGCCTCGCGTCGGTGCGCATCCACACGGTCACCGGCCCCGTGACGGCCGTCGCGCCCTCACTCGACCGTGCCGAGGCATCCGACCTGTTCGAACGGCTGGCCGACCAGGCGATCGAGCGCGCTGCGAGCGACACGTCGCACCACTGGGGCGTCGTGCCTCGACCGGAGTCTGCAGGTGCCCGCTGAGCGCGCCGGGCGCCTGGGTGTCGGCACCATCGGCGCCGGCCGCGTCGGCACCGTGCTCGCGTCCGCGCTGGCTGGGGCCGGCCACGCGCTGACGGGCATCTCGGCCGTCTCCGATGCGAGCCGTGAGCGCGCGGCCGCGATGCTTCCCGCCGTGCCGGTGCTGCCGATCCCAGAGGTCGTCGAGCGGAGCGAGCTCGTGCTGCTCGCCGTGCCCGACACCGAGCTCGAGTCACTCGTCGCCGGACTCGCCGAGGCGGGCGCGTGGCAGGCGGGGCAGCTCGTCCTGCACACCGCAGCGCGGTTCGGCACTGCCGTGCTCGACCCGGCACGCCGCTCGGGCGCGATCCCGCTCGCGGTGCACCCCGCCATGAGCTTCACCGGGACGAGCATCGATCTCTCGCGACTGCGTGGCGCCTGGTTCGCGGTCACCGCGCCGGCGCCGGTGCTCCCGATCGGCCAGGCCCTCGTCGTCGAGATGGGTGGCGAGCCGTTCGTGGTCGCGGAGGGCGACCGGGTCGCGTACGGCGAGGCGATCGAGACGGCGGTCTCGTTCTCGACGGCGATCGTCGACCAGGCGAGCGGCCTCCTCGAGAGCATCGGTGTGGGTCGCCCGGGTGCGGTGCTCGCCTCCCTCGTCCGCAGCGCCATCGAGAACTCGCTCGCACGACATGATTCCGGGCCGAGGTTCGACGGAATCGACGGTGGCGGGGCGGGTACGATCGACGGGGCCGACGATCGGCCGCTGGGAGGTGGCAGGTGAGCGAGCTCGCTGCCGGCACGCGCACCGTGCCGACGATCGACGAGTTGCGCGGCCTCCTCGCCGCGCGGCGCGCTGACGGGGCATCCGTCGCCCTCGTTCCCACCATGGGCGCGCTGCACGAGGGCCACCTCGCGCTCGTTCGGCGTGCGCGGGAGCTGGCCGACGTCGTGGTCGTCTCGATCTTCGTGAACCCGCTGCAGTTCGGCCCGACCGAGGACCTCGACCGGTACCCCCGAACGGTCGAGGCGGATGTCGCGGCGCTCTCCGGGCTCGGCGTCGAGTTCGTGTTCGCACCCTCCGTGGGCGAGATGTATCCCGACGGCGCCACGGGCACCACGGTGGTCGCCGGGCACGTGGGCTCCCTGTACGAAGGCGCCTCTCGTCCGGGCCACTTCAACGGCGTGCTCACGGTCGTCTCGAAGCTGCTGCACATCACGACGCCTGACGTCGTGATGTTCGGACAGAAGGATGCCCAGCAGGTGTACCTGGTGCGCCGCATGGTGCGCGACCTCGACGTGCCGGTCGCGGTCGACGTCGTCCCGACCGTGCGCGAACCCGACGGGCTCGCGCTCTCGAGCCGCAACCGCTTCCTCTCGCCCGAGCGGCGGGCAGCGGCGCTCACCCTCTCGGAGGCGCTCAGGGCATCGGATGCCGCGGCCCCCCAGGGGCTCGCGGAGGTGCTCGCCGAGGGAGCCGCCGCATTCGGCGACCACGACGACGTGACGCTCGACTACCTCGTGGTCGTCGACCCCGACACGTTCCTGCCCGTCGAGGCCGACGCGACCGGCGAGGCCGTCGTGCTCGTGGCGGCGCGTGTCGGCGGCGTGCGACTCATCGACAACGCCGCCATCACGCTCGGCTGAGGGCGTCTCGGCACGCGCCCGGCTGCGCAGGACGCGACTCGACGACCGGCACAGCGCCCGGCAACTAGGCTGGGCACGCACGATTCCGCGAACCCGAGAGTGAACGATGGCCGAAACCCAGACGGATGCCGCAGCCGAGCCCACCGCCGAGGAGATCTCGGAGCAGAAGGCCGTGCGACTCGCCAAGCGCGAACGGCTGATCGCGGCATCCGACGATCCCGGCCTCGGGGCGTACCCGGTTCGCCTGCCGATCACGACGACCATTCCCGAGGTCCGCGACCGGTTCGTCGGCCTGGGTGTCGACGAAGCGAGCGGTGAAGAGGTCGGCCTGGCGGGACGCGTCGTGCACTCCCGCAACACCGGCAAGCTCTGCTTCGCGACCCTGCAGTCGGGCGACGGCAGGCGCATCCAGGCGATGGTGTCCCTCGCCGAGGTCGGCGAGGAGTCGCTCGCCGAGTGGAAGGAACTGGTGGACCTCGGCGACCATGTGTTCGTCTCGGGCGAGGTGATCACGAGCCGGCGCGGCGAGCTGTCGATCCTCGTGAAGGAGTGGCGCATCGCGTCCAAGGCGATCCTCCCGCTGCCGAACCTGCACAGCGAGCTCTCCGAGGAGACCCGCGTGCGCAGCCGCTACCTCGACCTCATCGCACGCGAGCAGTCGCGACGCAACGTCATCGATCGCGCGAAAGTCAACGCCAGCCTGCGTCGCACCTTCGACGGCCTCGGGTACATCGAGGTCGAGACGCCCATGCTGCAGGTGATGCACGGCGGGGCATCGGCTCGTCCGTTCGTCACGCACTCGAACGCGTTCGACACCGAGTTGTATCTGCGCATCGCGCCCGAGCTCTACCTGAAGCGCGCCGTCGTCGGCGGCATCGAGCGCGTGTACGAGATCAACCGCAACTTCCGCAACGAGGGTGCCGACTCGACGCACAGCCCCGAGTTCGCGATGCTCGAGGCCTACGAGGCCTACGGCGACTACACCACGATGGCAGCGCTCACGCAGCAGTTGATCCAGGATGCCGCGATCGCCGTCTCGGGGTCGCACGTCGTGACCTGGGCCGACGGCACCGAGTTCGACCTCGGCGGCGAGTGGGATCGCATCTCGATGTACGGCACGCTCTCCGAGGCGGTCGGCGAGCAGATCACGGCGTCGACGCCGATGTCGCGGCTGAAGGAGCTCGCCGACGCGCAGGGGATCGAGATCGATCACCCCCTGCCCGGCAAGTACGTCGAGGAGCTCTGGGAGCACCACGTCAAGGGCTCGCTCGAGCGGCCCACGTTCGTGATGGACTTCCCGCTCGACACCTCGCCGCTCGTACGCTGGCACCGGTCGACGCCCGGCGTGGTCGAGAAGTGGGACCTGTACGTGCGCGGCTTCGAGCTCGCGACCGGATACTCCGAGCTGGTCGACCCCGTCGTGCAGCGCGAGCGCTTCGTCGAGCAGGCCAAGCTGGCGGCCGGCGGCGACCTCGAGGCGATGCGGCTCGACGAGGAGTTCCTGCGCGCCCTCGAGTTCGGCATGCCGCCCTCGGGTGGCATGGGCATGGGCATCGACCGGCTGCTCATGGCGCTCACCGGCCTCGGCATCCGCGAGACGATCCTCTTCCCGCTCGTGAAGTAGGGCCGCGCCCCCGCGCGGCGCCCGAACGGGGGCGCCCGGAGCGCGGCGCCCGGAGCGCCGCCCCGCGTTCTGTGAACAGGGCGACACGCCGTCGCGGCATCCGATACATGCTCGAACGACCTGTCGTCGTGACGATCCCCTGTATCTGCACCAGGCCTTGACTGGCCCTCCCCAGAGGACCTCGTGGGTAGCGCGCTCACACGCCCACGCTTCCTGCTATCGGATGCCGCGCCTGCGGCGATCATCGCCGCATGTCTTCCATCACCTTCGACCTCAGGCGTTGTGGCGGCCTGGCCACCCGTGCCCACCTCCGTGCCCTGGGACAGAGCGATCGTCGGATCCGTGCAGCGTTGGCGACCGGCGAGGTGATTCGCATCGGCAGGTCGTGGGTGGCGCTTCCGAACGCGAACGCCGAGGCCAGGCGCGCCGTCGCCGTGCGTGGCATCCTGGGCGGCGAGACTGCGCTCCGTAGTTACCGCATCTGGGTGTCGGCACGCACGGGTCTCTGCATCTACAGCCCATCGACCGCGAGCCGACTGCCGCCGCTCGGTCGCGGCGAGTATCGCACCCGACGCGGTGCTTCGCCCTCCCCACGCACGCCGTGGCGAGTCGGCGTCATCGACGCGCTCGCGCAGCACCTGCCCACGATGGACGATCCCCTCCACGCGGTGGCCACCCTCGACAGTGCCCTGAATCGGCGGCTGGTCACCGCGCACGAGATCGATGCGCTCATGAGTCGGATGCCGCGCCGCATCCGGCGGCTTCGTCGGCACCTCGACCCTAGAGCCGAGTCGGGCCTCGAGACCCTCCTGCGACTGGCGATTCGGGCGGCTGGGTGGAATGTCGAGTCGCAAGTGGAGATCCCCGGCGTCGGTCGCGTCGACCTCGTGATCGACGGATGGCTCGTGATCGAGGCCGACGGGTCGGCGTGGCACGACGACCACGAGGCGATCGAGCTCGACCGCGAGCGCAATGCCGCGCTGGTGCGGGCTGGGTATCGGTGGCACCGCTTCGGGTACGACCAGATCATGAAGGACCTCGACGGTTGCGTCGCGGTGATCGCCGCACTGCTCGCCGGCGGGGCACCGCTTCGCAGAGTCGGGTGAATACAGGGGATCGACGCGGACACATGCGCAGAGCACCTGTTTCGGGTGACGGGTCGGCGTGTCGTCCTGTTCTCGTGACGCGAACGGGGGCGCCCGGCCCGAGCATCCCGATGGGCGGAATCGAGGAATCCCCCGTATCCTGAAGGGACTATGGACGAATTCTGGGCCAATGCGATCTGGTCGCTTGCGCCGACCGTGCTCATCGGACTGATCTTCTGGTTCGTGATGCGCGCGATCATCCGCGCCGACCGCAGCGAGCGCAATGCCTACGCCCGTATCGAAGCTGAGGAGCGCGCGAAACTCAGTCGCGAACGCCCGGCCGGATGACGATCGACATCACGGCGACGACGACCGCGGCCGTCATCGCCGGGGCGATCATCGTCATCGATCTGATCATCCGCGTCATCGCGATCATCGTCGTGCCGCGGAACCGCCGCCCGACGGCGGGCATGGCCTGGCTCCTCGCGATCTTCTTCATCCCGATCCTCGGGGTGCTGCTGTTCTGGCTCATCGGGAACCCGAAGCTTCCGAAGCATCGACGCACGAAGCAGGCCGAGGTCGATGAGTTCATACGTGAGTCGACTCACGGCATCGAGCGGGTGAGCGACAGCTCTTCGTGGCCCAGCTGGTTCGAGGGCGTCGTGCGCATGAACCGAAACCTCGGGGCCATGCCCCTCATCGGCTCGAACAGCGCGCGGCTGATCGGGGACTACGAGGGATCGCTGAACGAGATGACCGACGCCGTCCGGTCGGCCAAGCGGTACGTGCACGTCGAGTTCTACATCTTCGCGTACGACCGCACCACAGCGCCCTTCTTCGATGCGCTCGGCGACGCCGTGTCGCGAGGCGTCGAGGTGCGGGTGCTCCTCGACCACGTCGCCTCGCTGCGCGTGAAGGGCTACCGGAAGATGCTGCGGCGGCTCGACCGCATGGGCGTGCGCTGGCAGCTCATGCTCCCGGTGCAGCCGTTCAAGGGCAGGTACCAGCGACCCGACCTGCGCAACCACCGCAAGATCCTCGTGGCCGACGGCGAGGTCGGCTTCATGGGCTCGCAGAACATCATCGATCGGTCGTACAACAAGCGCAGCAACATCCGTCGCGGTCTCAAGTGGAAGGAGCTCGTGGCACGCCTCGAGGGCCCGATCGTCGCCGGCCTCGAGGCGATCTTCGCGACCGACTGGTACCTCGAGACCGGCGAGCCGCCCATGCGCGAGATCCTGCCGTTCGGGCAGGAGGGCGAGGCGCAGGACCTCGACTGCCAGGTCGTGCCGAGCGGCCCGGGGTACTCGAACGAGAACAACCTCAAGCTGTTCCTCGCGCTCATGTACGCCGCGCAGGAGCGCATCGTCCTGACGAGCCCGTACTTCGTGCCCGACGAGGCCATGCTCCGCGCCATCAGCGGCGCGACCCAGCGCGGCATCCAGGTCGAGCTGTTCGTGTCGGAGCTCGGCGACCAGGCGCTGGTCTACCACGCGCAACGCTCGTACTACGAGGCGCTGCTCCGCTCCGGCGTGCGGATCTGGCTCTACCAGGCGCCCTACATCCTGCACTCCAAGCACTTCACGATCGACGACGACGTGGCCGTCATGGGCTCGAGCAACATGGACATGCGGTCGTTCTCGCTGAACTACGAGGTGGTCACCATGCGGGTCGGGGGCGACGTGGTGGCACGCATGCGCGCCGTCGAGGACCACTACCGATCGCTGAGCCACCTTCTGACCGAGGAGGAGTG
>DASUVU010000399.1:0-4244 GCA_036378815.1 Agromyces sp.
GGATCGGAGCGCGCAGCGACGCCCACGGCATCCCGTCGGGCAGGCCGGATGCGAGCGCAACGAGGTCGCGTTCGTTCGAGCCGTAGCCGTGAAGGAAGAGGGCGACTGCCGGCGCGGCATCCGCTGACCAGTTCGCGGCGGTGATGGCGTGCACGGTCATCGCGCGAGCACCTCGTCGACGTCTGTGCCGGGCAACGACACGGTGACCTGGGTGCCCCAGGGGTCGTCGAGCACGATCGAGCGACCGTCGTCGGCGAACTGGAGCTTGCGGTGGGCCAGGCGCGCGGCGAGTGCGTCGAGGTCGTCGCGACCGGGCACGGTGATGGCCACGTCGCCGAGGCCGAGGCCTGCGGCGCGAGGGCCGGCGCCCGCGCTGTTCCACGTGTTCATGGCGACGTGGTGGTGGTAGCCGCCGGCCGCAGCGAAGAGCGCACCGGGGTAGCTGCCGACGGTGGTCTCGAAGCCGAGCGCGTCGACGTAGAAAGTACGCGCGGTCGCGACATCCCCCACCTGCAGGGGCACGTGACCGACCTTGCCCGCCTTACTGGACACGTCAGCGACCGCGTTCTCGTCGAGGTGACGCTGCAGGTAGGCGTTCGGGTCCAGGAACAGCGTCGACATCTGGAGCTCACCGTTCGCGTACTGCCACTCGGAGCGGTCGCGGTCGGTATACAGCTCGATCCCGTTGCCCTCGGGGTCGGTGAAGTAGAACGCCTCGCTTACGAGGTGGTCGCTCGACCCGGCGAATCGGCTGCGTCCGTCTTGCGCGGCGCGCAGAACGGTCGCGGCGAGCGCTGGGGCGTCGTCGAAGAGGAACGCCGTGTGGAACAGGCCGGCCTGGCGGGGGTCCACGGCGGGCAGCCCGGGCGTGGCGATCAGGCGCACCATCGGCGTCGTGCCTCGACCGAGGACGCGGTGCACCTCGGCACCGCGTGCGCGCTCCTCCAGCGGCTGAAGCGCGAGCGCGTCGGTGTAGTAGGACGACATGAGCTCGAGGTCGCCGACGCGGAGGGTGACCGCATCCATGCTCGTCTGCGCGTTGAGCACGCGGTCGGGCGCGATCGCCTGTGCGGTGGCGGTTTCGGTGGCGGTCATCGGTCTCTCCCCAGTCGTGACGGGTGGTGCGGTGTTCGAGGTTAGTTGTATGTACAACTGACTGGGATTGGGGTTCATTCCCGGCGAATCCGAATTTCTGTCGATCTCCATGGCGTTCCGTTCGACGCTTGTGTGGGAGCCCGTTTTCAACGAAGAAGGGAACGCATCATGAGTACGGTCATCTTCGACATCAGCATGTCGCTCGACGGCTTCATCGCCGCAAGCGGCATGACGCCCGACGTCGGCATGGGCGAGGGCGGCGAAGCCCTGCACGACTGGGCGTTCGCCGGCGACGAGCGCGACAGCGAGTTGCTCGAGCAGGCCGGGGCACGGCTGGGCGCCGTCATCGCCGGACGCCGCACCTACGACAACTCCATCAAGTGGTGGGATGCCGATGGCCCGACGGGGCCCGCACGAGTCCCGGTGTTCGTAGTCAGCCATGGCACGCCCGACGAGGTACCCGAGGGCGGTGTCTACACGTTCGTCGACGACACCCGTTCAGCGCTCGAGGACGCCCGTGCGACTGCCGGCGAGAAGGACGTCGGCATCATGGGTGGCGCCGACATCGCGCGGCAGTACCTGCACGACGGCCTGGTCGATGAGATCTCGATCCACCTGGTGCCGGTGCTGTTCGGCAGCGGCACACCCCTCTTCAACGATTCATGGATCGACCGGCACGTGCGACTCGAAGGTCCTGAAGTGATCGCGACGGATGCCGCGACCCACCTTCGGTACCGGGTCGTGAAGTAGCGCCTGGGCCACTGGGCCACTCCCCCATAAGATGTCCGGGTGCGTCTTTTCGACCATCTCGGAATCTCCGTCGACGACCTGCCCCGCTCGATCGCCCAGTTCGATCCGGTCATGCAGGCGCTCGGCTGCACGCGGCAGGATGCCGACAACGGAGTGTCGTGGTCCAAAGGCGAGGACGAGCTGATCCTGCGCGCCGCTCGCGAACCCGGCAGCGGGCCGCACCGCCACGGACGCGTCGGCTGGCAGCACCTCGCCTTCCCCGTTTCTTCGCGGGATGAGGTCGATCGCCTGCACGCGGTCGCGCTCGACGCTGGCTGGACGGCCGTGCGCGAGCCGATGCTGTACCCGCGCTTCAACGACCGCTACTACGCGTCCTTCGTCGAGGACGACAACGGCATCCGCTTCGAGTTCATGTACAACCCACCGCGGGAAGCAGCCGCAGGCTGAACCGGCGGTCGCGATCGCTGATCTACTCCTCAGATTTCCACAGGATCTGGCGTATCGGCCCCTCTTTCGCCTTCGACTCGACGAAGTCGTATGACGCTTGGACGATCCGCTCGAGCACTGGCAGGTCGACGTCGCTGAGCCGCTTGATGTAGACGCAGTATCCCGTGGTGGTGTGCTTCCCCAGTTTCGCCAGAAGCTCCGAGTGGCGTGCCGTGCCATCCATCAGGTAGATGGTCAGCTTGCCCTTTCTCGGATAGAAGCCGATCGTGTGACCATCGCCCTCGCGACCGGTGTCGTACTTGTAGTGGTAGGTGCCGAACCCGATGGTGCCGACGTTCCACAGGGTGGGCTCCTGCCCACTGATCCGCTGCATCATCTCGATCAACGTCTCGCTGTCGGTGACGGTCTGCTGATCGAGCGAGGCGACGTATCGGTCGACTGAGCGGTCGTCGCGATCTGCCATTTCCGTCTCCGCTCTGCCGCGCCCCGCTTGACGCCCGGGCTTGGACTCCGACTTGCCGGCCTGCGGCCTCATATTCGAGCAAGGGAGAGATGAGGAGTCCAATAAGGCTAGACGACGGGGGTCACTCTGCCCAGAACTGAGATCATCGTCGACTGGGTTCGGCGGTTGGGAGGGTCTCGCGAGAAGATGCCCTGTGACCAAGTCGGCCATTCATCCCCCGCGCCGCAGCCGCGGCATCCTCATCCTCGCGTTCACGGTGTACCTGGCCCTGCTGGCTTGGGTGGTGCTGTGGAAGCTCGAGGCTCCCTGGATCGGCGACGCCGTGGGCCTGAACCGGCCGATGAAGCTGGTGCCGTTCGTACCGAGCGGAGACGAGGGGGCGAGCACGCCCGCAGAGCTCGTGATCAACCTCGTGCTGTTCGTGCCGTTCGGTCTCTTCGTCGGGGCGCTCGCGCCGACCTGGTCGTGGTGGAAGGCCGGGGTTGCCGCGCTGGCAGCAAGTCTCGTGCTCGAGGCGGTGCAGCACCTCATCTCGACCGGGAGCTTCGACACCACCGACCTCATCGTCAACACGGCGGGCGCGCTCATCGGATGGGCGATCTTCGTCGTCGTGCGTCGGGTGTCGGGCGAGCACACATCGGTCGTCATGACACGAATATGCGTGACCGTCTCGGCGCTCACTCTGGTCGCCGCTATCGCGTTCGTTGTCTCTCCACTGAACTTCGGGCCCCAACGCGATGTCGTCGTGGAGCGCCCGACGCCAACGCAATAGCGCCGCCGCTCAGCACTCCACCGGGACGCGACCTGGCACGACGCCCGAGCTGATCCTCCTCGCGACACGGGAGAGGAGTCGCCGGACCAGAGCGGCCCGGACCGGCAGCATTCTGCGGGTGCGGGCCTGTCGGCAGCCCGTTCACGGGCCGGGCGTGCTCTGGTGCTCTAGAAGTCCCAGTCCTCGTCCTCGGTGTTGACCGCCTTGCCGATGACGTACGACGAGCCCGACCCCGAGAAGAAGTCGTGGTTCTCGTCGGCGTTCGGCGAGAGCGCCGAGAGGATCGCCGGGTTCACGTCGGTGACCGTCTTCGGGAACATCGGCTCGTAGCCGAGGTTCATCAGCGCCTTGTTCGCGTTGTAGTGCAGGAACTTCTTGACGTCTTCGGTCAGGCCGACGCCGTCGTAGAGGTCTTGCGTGTACTGCACCTCGTTGTCGTAGAGCTCGTAGAGCAGCGAGAAGGTGTAGTCCTTCAGGTCGTCGCGCTTGGCCTGGTCGACCTGCTCGAGCCCCTTCTGGTACTTGTAGCCGATGTAATACCCATGCACCGCCTCGTCGCGGATGATGAGGCGAATGAGATCCGCGGTGTTGGTGAGCTTCGCCCGCGACGACCAGTGCATCGGCAGGTAGAAGCCCGAGTAGAAGAGGAAGCTCTCGAGCAGCGTCGAGGCGATCTTGCGCTTGAGCGGGTCGTCGCCGCGGTAGTACTCGGTGACG
>DASUVU010000400.1:0-4026 GCA_036378815.1 Agromyces sp.
GCATCCACCGCCCAGGACGCACCCGATGCCGACCCGGCCGACGCCGCCGCGGTCCAACGCAACCAGCAGCTGCAGGAGGCCGCCGCCACGGCGCAGAACGCGGTCGGCACCGCCGAGGACGCCCTCACCGCCCAGTACGACTTGTTCGACTCCCAGTACGACGTCTGGGACGACGCGTACGAGGCTGCGCTCCGCGGCATCAATGATGCGACCGAGGGCAACGTGAGCGACGACTGGAGCGACAACATCGCGGGCATCGTCGAGGTCGTGCTCGAGGTGCTCACGTGGGCAGGCGTCGTGCTCGCCATCGCCGCCCTCATCATCGGCGGCCCGTTCATCGCGCTCATCGCGGCGATCGTGGGCGTGATCGCCCTGATCGGCACGATCTTCCTCTACGCGAAGGGTCGGCGGGGTCTCGGCGACGTCATCTGGGCGGTCGTCGGCGTGCTGCCGTTCGGCAAGCTCGGCAAGCTCTTCCAGTCGGGCAAGCGTCTCACCGGGCTGAAGGAGTTCGTCGCCGGCCCGTACCTCGAGATCGCGACGCCGCTTCGCCGCATGACCGCGCTCAAGGGCCTCACCAACCCGGCGAACCTCCGCGCCGGCGGCGGGCTCGGCCAACGGGCGGCCAGCGGGCTCGCGTCACGGCTCGGCCGCGACTTCTCGTACTTCCAGGGGGCGGGGCCCCGCAACATCCTGAACCGCATCATCGGCGGCTCCAGCCGTGGCTACTCGCTCGCGCTCGCCGACAACTTCGCGAGCCTCTCGGCGCACCACCAGCGCGTCGTCACGCCGCACCTCGGCGCGCTCGCCGACGTCATCAGCGGCGGCGCCAAGCCGGTCGCCACGAGTGAGGCGATCTTCAACGTGAGCGAGTTCCTGGTGAAGCGGGGTCGCATGGTCGACGGCCGGGCCAACGACATCCAGGCGATGACCGCCGCCAGCCCCGTCGACGCCTGGCGCGTGCAGCTGGCGACCCCCTGATGCCCGCCGAGGGCCGATCGGAGAGCGGATAGGGTGATGACGATGGCCACGACCGAGACCTTCCCCGTTCCCCCGTTCCGGCTCATGCTCCCCGCGGGGTGGGAGGAGGTTCCCGCCGATGAGGCGGCGGTCCGCGCACTCGCCGAGCGGTCGAGCGACGTGTTCCGGTCGGCGCACCGACCCGATCTCGACGCCCAGTTCCGTCGGCTCCTCCAGACCGCGGCGCGCAAGATGAAGCAGGGCCGAGTGTTCGCGATGTACCTGCAGACCGACGTGCCCGAGGAGCGCATCCTCCCCCTGTCGATCACGGCGGCCGTGGCCGACGGCCAGCTCGGGGGGACCCTCGACCGCCAGGTCACCGACCTCTTCCGCGAGCGCAGTGCCCAGTTCCTGCGGGACGATCACTCGATCGTGCGCTGGGAGGCCGACACCACCGTGGGCGGCGAGCTCGAGGGCACCGCGGCGAGGGTGCTCAACTACCTCATCGCCGTTCCCGGCACCGGCAGGCGAACGGCGCTGCTCTTCACGACGACGATCCCGTACCCCACCGAAGAGGACGACGGGTTCCGCGACGAGTTCATCGACGAGCTGTGCCTGCTGAGCGACACGATCGTGAGCACCTTCGCGTGGGAGTCGACCGAGCAGTGAAGTACGAGATCCCCTACGACGCGGGAATCTGGTTCCCCGCGCCCGAGCAGTTCCCGTCGGCGGAGTGGCCCGACGAGGCATCCTGGGCCGACGCCCTGGCCCAGGAGTTCGAGACCGACCTCGGTGCGCTCGACGACGACGCGAGGGCCGCGGTTCGCGAGTTCGCGATGATGGCGCGGGCTCAGCGCACGCCGCTCGCGACCGAGTGCCTGCTGTTCTGCCCGCGAAGCGTGCCGGCACTCGGCGTGGTGAACATCTTCATCGGCGAGCACGACGGCGGTCCGCTCGACCTCGAGCACGAGTCCGCCGACGACGAGCGGGCGCTCCTGCCGCCGACCGTGATCGAGTTCGGCTCCGACCACCTCGGCGTCGGACGCCGCGCGGCCATCGTGCTGCCGTCGAGCGAGCCGGGCATCGCTGCCGGCCGGCTGAACTACGTCTTCGACGCGGGTGGAGTCGCCGTGGCGGTCAACGGGACCACCGACAGCGCGCGCGACGCGGGATTCATGGCGCCCTTCCTCGATGAGCTCGTGCGCGGCATCCGCGTCGAGGCGGCGTGAATCGGTCGATGACGGATGCCGCGACGGCGGCGTCCGACCGGGCGCGCTCGATGCCGCTCACACCCGTCGATCCGCCGGCCGCCGTGATCCGGGCCCTCGAGGACGCGGCCCTGCCCCGCATCGATGCCGAGACCGCGCGTCGCCTCGTCGACCTCGACCGCCGGTTCGATCGCACGGTGAGCGCGCTGCGGCAGGAGCTGGCGCGCCGACAGGAGCACGCCCCCGATGAACCGGTGCGGCAGCCGGCGTCCGGTTGGGACATGGCCGGCTTCCTGCTCGCCCTCGTGGCGGCACCGCTCCTCCTCGTCGCGAGCGGCACGAGCGCCGCGCTGCCGGTCGCCCCGGTGGTGGGCATCAGCACGGTCCTCGTCGTCGCTGCGGCGGTCGCGCACGCGATCGGCGCACTGCGCGCTCGCCGGTCGGGTTCGAGTGTCGGGTCCTCGCGTCACCTGGTGCTGCTGTCCGCGGGGGTGTCGGTCGCAGTGGCCGCGCTCATCCCGTGGCGCGCCGACGGGCAGCTCACCCCGGGCATCGTGACGGCCTGCGCGCTCGCGTCGGTCGCCGCCGTGGCGTGCGCCATCCTGTTCGTGCCGGCCTCACGCGAGGCACGTGGCGACGAGGCGACGCGGCGAGCAGCTCGCGACGCGGAACGCGAGCGACGTGCCGACCTCGAGACCGAACTCGCCACGGCGATCGAGTCCGCGCGCGCTGAGTCGCGGCAACTCATGGGCGGGCTCACCGGCGCCCAGCGGGATGAGCTCCGCGTCGCCACCGCCGAGGCCGTGGCCGCCCTCGGTCGTCGCCAGCTCCTCGAGCCCGACGTGCTCCGACAGCTCCGCTCGGCCGACGGCGGCCAACTCCGCTACGCGGTCGACCTCTGAGCCGTCGGCCTCCGTCGGCCTCCGAACCGGCTGCCAACCACGCGCAGGCCTCCGACGCGCCGGCCTCCGACCGGATCTGCCTCCGATCGGTCGGATGCCACGGGCGTACGCTCGGAGGATGGACGACGAGCCGCGGCGCCCCGCGTGGGTGGTCGCCGCGTTCGCGGCGACGCTCTACCTCGCGCTGGTCGTCTTCGCCTACGGCTTCGTCAGCCTGGCGACCGACTCGGAGGTGATCGCCCGGGCCGACGCCGGACTCCTCGTGGGGCCGGCGATCGTCGGTGCCGCGGTGCTCGCGCTGCTGCTCCATCTCGCGCGTGCGCTCCGCTCACCGCGACGGACCCTGCGGATCGTGGTGCTCGCTGCGGTCTGGACCTGGGTCGCCGCGGTGGTGGTCGGCGTCATCGCCTACGCGATCGCGACCGGAACGGCCCTCTCCGCGCTGCTGTTCGGGTTGGGCTTCGGCGTGACCTGGTTCGGGCTGCTCATCCCCGGGCTCGCCGCCCTCGTCGCCTGGTTCGCCGCGAGCGTGGCCCTGGCACAGTCGGGCGGCGCGCGACGCCCGCGCTGGCCGTGGGAACGCGACGACGAGGAGTGAGCGCACCGCGACGCGCCAGTCGACCGGGCTCGCGGCCGCCCCGGCGGCGTCGCACAGTATCGTGAACCGCGTGGAGGGTTCGATCGAGGCGCGCGTCAGCCACGAGGTCGACCGTTGGCTGGCGTGGCTGCCGCGGTGGAGGCCGGGCACGCACCGCGCCCGGGTGCGTCTGTGCACGCGCTGCTTCGGCTCGCCGATCCTCACGGCCGCCGGCCTCGACGTGGACGTGCCGCACCCGGTGCAGCATGCGTTCTCGATGCGGATGAAGGGCATCATCGACACCGCGGTCGACGATTACACCGCGCGCAACCTCCCGATGCTCCACACCGAGATCCGGCTCGCCGAGGAACGCAAGGCG
>DASUVU010000401.1:0-3296 GCA_036378815.1 Agromyces sp.
GTGAGTCTAATGACGGGTCGAGAGGGCGCACTTCGAGCAGAGCGACACTGCGGTGGCCAACACGTACTCGTCGATCAGTCCGGCTCGCATTGCCGCCGCGGCGAGCGTGGCGCCGCCGATCTCCATGGGGCCGCCGTCCTCGGCCTTGAGCCGGGTGATCTCGGTGACCGCGTCGCCCGTGACCAGGCGGGTGTTCCAGTCGACCGTGCTCGTCGTCGGGGAGAACACCACCTTCGCCATGTCCCGCCAGCGGCGGGCGAACTCGATCTCCGCCGGTGTGACGCCAGGCTGCTGGTCGGCGGTCGGCCAGTGGGAGCTCATCGTCTCCCACAGTCTGCGCCCGTACAGCGCCAGGCCCGCGCAGGGTGTGGCGCGCAGCGCCGTCCCGGTGATACCTTGCAGCTCTAGGTATCTAGATGCTCTAGGCATCCACGAGTAGCGATCGGAGGTCGCGATGCGTATCGGCAAGGACCTAGTGGCGGCGGCGGCCACGCCGGTGGTCCTCGGCATACTCGCCGAGGGGGAGTCGTACGGCTACGCGATCCTGCAGCGGGTCGCCGAGCTCTCGGGCGGTGAGCTCGAGTGGAGCGACGGCATGCTCTACCCCCTGCTGCATCGGCTCGAGCGACTCGGCCACGTCGACTCCGAATGGCGTCAATCTCCAGGTGGCCGGCCGCGCAAGCACTATCGCCTGAGCGCGCAGGGCGCGTCGACGCTCGCCGATCATCGCCGTCAGTGGTCGGTCATCGGCGGGGTGCTCGACCAGGTCTGGCCCCAGGGTGCCGACCACCGGCAGCCACGGATCGCATTCGGACTGGAGTGAGTGATGACGACTGACAAGGCCCCCGCCCTCGACGAGCTCATCGGTTCGTGGCGTGACTGGATGGAGCGCCGCGACGCCCTGAGCATCCGCGACGTCGACGAACTCGAGTCGCACCTCCGCGACCGTGTCGACGCGCTCACGGCCTCGGGTCTCACCGAGGACGAGGCGTTCCTCATCGCGGTCAGGCGCCTCGGCAGCATGGACGAGCTCTCCCGCGAGTACGCCGCAGAGCATTCCGGCCGGCTCTGGAAGCAGCTTGTCCTCCACGACTCGTCGGACACCGAGGGCACGGATGCCGCGAACGGCACGATCCCGTTCGCACGCCGCGCCAACGGGCTCGCCGTCGCGCTCGGGCTCGGCGTCGGCGCCGGCATCGCGGTGAAGGCGACTGAACTCCTCAGCGGGGAGCCCCAACTCGTCGTCCGGAACGTCGCCGTCCTCGTGCTGCCATTCCTGGCCATGTGGTTCGCCTGGCGTCGTCGGCCGCCCGCCGGAACACTTCTCGGCGTCGCCGCGGCGTTCGCCGCCGTCGCACTCGCCCTGAACCTGTACCCGTTCGATGGAGGGTCCTCGAACGTCACGGTCGCCATGGAGAATTCCGTGACCGCCGTACTCGCGACCATCGGCTCGATCGTCGCGCTCTGGCTCGTCGCGGGCATCGTCGACGCCGGCGGCGTCTGGCGGAGCGACCGAACCCGAATGGACTTCCTGCGCTTCAGCGGCGAGTGGCTCGTCTACTACGTGCTCATCGCGATGGTCGGCGGCGCCCTGAGCGGGCTCACCATCGCCGTGTTCGCCTCGATCCGGGTCGACGTCGTGCCGTTCATCGAGCAGTGGGTGCTGCCGTGCGGGGCGGCGGGCGCGGTGCTCGTCGCGGCTTGGCTCGTGGGCGCGAAGCAGCGCGTCATCGAGAACATCGCGCCGGTGCTCACGAAGGTGTTCACTCCGCTCTTCACGCTCATGATGCTCGCGCTCATCGTGGCATCCGTCATGCAATGGAACCTCGTCGACGTCAGTCGCGACCTGCTGATCGCCTTCGACCTCGTGCTCGTCGTGGTCGTCGCACTCCTCGTGTACTCGATCTCGGCGCGCGACCCCGCGCTTCGCCCCGGTTGGTTCGATCGACTTCAGGTGGTCATGCTCACGGCGGCGCTCGTCGTCGACGTCATCGTCCTCGTCGCGATGATCGCCCGGACCGGCGAGTTCGGGTTCAGTGCGAACAAGACAGCCTCGCTCGGACTTAATCTCATCCTCCTCGCAAACCTCGCATGGGCGACGTGGCTGCACGTCGGCTTCGTGCGCGGGCGCATGCCGTTCGGCCGCCTCGAGTCGTGGCAGACCGCATACCTCCCCGTCTATCTCGGTTGGGCCGCGATCCTCGTGTTCGCCTTTCCGCCGATATTCGGATTCGTCTGACCGGCGCGGCACGGTCGTCATGCCGGTTGCGTCGCTGAGAGCCGCCACCGGCGGTTCCGCGATCAGCGTGCGAGATGGGCCGTGATGAAGCCGCCGCGCTGCGACGCTGGTGTCGGCTGCCCGCGCTCCACGCGGAGTGGTCGGCTGTACCGGCTCTCGATGTCTTCAACCGAGACGGCCCGCGTTTCCCAGCCTGCCGCGGCCAGTAGGCCGCCGGCGTCGGGTGGGTTCGTGCGCGCGAGGAGGTCATCGAACGGGATCCCGGTGGCTGCCGAGAACGCTCGCAGCCGCTCACGTGTCTCGGGCGAATCGGTGAGCGCGGGTGCGCGCTCGATCACTGCGCGCGAGGCGGGACCGGACAGCGACACGATGTCATCGAGCACCGCGCGCTGGTCATGGGCGCTCAGATACGGGAGCAATCCCTCGAGCACCCAGTGCGTCGGCTCACTTGGGGCGAGACCGTGGGCCACGAGACTCGAAGCCCATGGCGCAGTGACGTCGGCTGCCATCGGAATGCGCGTGCACTTCGGTGATGCGCCCGTGGCATCCATCGTCGTCGTGAGGAACTGGACCACCTCGGGAGCGTCGAGCTCGAAGATGCGTGTGCCGGCCGGCCAATCGAGCCGCCATGCGCGCGTGTCGAGCCCGCTGCCGAGGATGACGATCTGGCGCGCGGTCGTGTTCTGCAGCTCGTCATCGATGAATCGGGTCCGCAGCCCGATGTAGGTCGCGCCGAGCAGCATCGACTGCTCGACCGCGGCAACCTGATCGAGATCGTCGGGCCAGCGCTCCGGGAAGGGCACGGCCACCCCGGACTGGCGCACCAGCATCGCTGCCCAAGGGTCGTGGACGAGCGCATCGTCCCGATCGGATTCGAGTGCGCGCGCAGCAGCGACCGCGACGGCGGTGACACCAACACCAGAGACCGACATGGACTCATGTTCGCCGGTCAACCGATCACCTCTGCGTCGGATTCGCTCACGGCACAACGACATGCGTGGGTCATCGGCGCGCCTGAGGCAACGGGCTCGGGGCGGACTGCGAGGTCATTCTGCGA
>DASUVU010000402.1:0-7385 GCA_036378815.1 Agromyces sp.
AAGACGAGGCCGATGCGCTTGCGCACGGCGTCGGGCTTCTGCGTCAGCACACTCTCACCGGCGAGTCGCACGTCGCCCGACTTGGGCTCGTGCAGCCGGTTCACCCCGCGCAGCAGCGTCGACTTGCCCGAGCCCGAGGGCCCGATGATGCAGGTCGTGGTGCCGGGTGCGACGGTGAGGCTCACGTCTCGGAGCACCTCGATGTCGCCGTAGGCCATGGTGAGGTCGATGAGCTCGAGGCTCGATCCCTCGTAGAAGTGACCGTCGGCGACGGGCACGGGTGAGGTGTAGGTCATGAGTTCTCTCCGTAGGTGAGGGTCGGAGTGGGGTTCTGCTCTTCGACCTCGTCGAGGCCCGACCTCGGCGGCGCGGCCTTGCGCCGTCCGGTGCGGAACCGGTTGTCGAAGTAGTTCACGAGGTGCGTGAGCGGAACCGTGATGACGAGGTAGAACAGGCCCGCCATGACGAGCGGCGACAGGTTGCCCGTCAGCACCGCGGCATCCTGACCGACTCGGAAGAGCTCGCGCTCGGAGACCAGCAGGCCGAGGAAGTAGACGAGGCTCGAGTCCTTCACGATGGCGATGAACTGGTTCACGAGGGCGGGAAGCACGCGGCGGACGCCCTGCGGCACGACCACGAGCCGCATCGCCTTGCCGTAGCTCATGCCGAGCGCGCGACACGCCTCGAGCTGACCGCGGTCGACGCTCTGGATGCCGGCGCGGAAGATCTCGCCCATGTACGCGCTGGCGATGAGGCTCAGGGCGAGGATGCCGAGCGGATACGGCGAGGGTCCGAAGATCTCCTGGCTGAACCGGGCGAAGCCCTGGCCGATGAGCAGGATCGTGAGGATCGCCGGCAGGCCGCGGAAGATGTCGGTGTAGACGCGCGCCGGAATGCGCAGCCAGCGCGAGGGCGAGATGCCCATGATGGCCACGATCATGCCGAGCACGATGCCGATGACGGTCGCCCAGATCGAGATGATGAGGGTGTTCACGAGCCCGACGCCGAGCAGCTGCGGGAACACCTGCCACATGGCTTCGAAGTCGAAGAACGTCTTGATGATGTTGTCGAGCCAGTCCATGGTTCGCTTCCTTCAGAGGAACGGTGGGGTGCGGTGCGGGGAGGCGGGAAGCCGCCCCGCACCGCGGGTCCGGCTACTGCGCCGGCGCCTCGGATTCGGCGGGCGTGCCGGTCTGCTCGGCCTTCGGGAGGTACTGGTCGGGCATCGGCGAGCCCGGGAACCACTTCTCGTAGAGCTCCTTCCAGGTGCCGTCCTCCATGGCGGCGGCGAGCGCCTCATCGAGAGCCTTCTTGAACTCGGTGTTGCCCTTCGCGATCGCGAAACCGGCCGGAGCGTCGAACGACGGGATGTCGATCGCGTTCTCGAGGCCGTACTGCGCCGAGTACTCCTTGGCCGCCTCGTAGTCGAGGAAGTGGGCGTCGATCGCTCCGCTGTTCACGGCCGAGATGGCCGCGTTGTTGTCGGGGAAGCGCACGAGCTCGGTCTCGGTGAAGTTCTTCACGGCGTAGGCCTCCTGGAGCGTGCCCTGCACGACACCGAGGCGCTTGCCGGCGAGGTCGTCCTCGTCGGAGATGTTCGCGTCAGGGCTCGACATCACGGTCAGGTAGCCGGCAAGGTACCCCTCCGAGAAGTCGACGGTCTGCTTGCGCTCCTCGGTGATGCCGATGGCGGCGACGCCGACATCGAACTGGCCGTTGGCGACCGCCGCGAGCAGGCCCGAGAAGTCCTGGCCGGTGAACACGACATCGTCGATGCCGATGCGCTCCGCGACATCCGTGAAGAGTTCGACATCGAAGCCCGTGAACTCGCCGTTCTCGTCGGTGAAGGTGTAGGGCTTCGCGTCGCCGAGGCTCGCGACCCGGATCTGACCCGGGGTGATCAGGTTGTAGGGGTTGTCTTCGGCTGCGGCGCCGGCCTCGGTGCCGGCGGAGCCGCCCGAGGCGCAGGCCGCGAGCGCGAGGGCTGCGGATGCCGCGAGGGCGGCGATGCCCGCACGGCGGATGGTGGTGCGAATGGTCACGATGGTCCTCTCGTGTGTGTGGATCGTGATTCGGTTGCGAAGTCCTGCTTCCGCTGATCCGCCGATTCGCTTGTTCCCTCGTCGGATGCTGCGGTGTTGCTGTTGCTGAGACCGGTCTCAATCCGGTATGTTGAGACCGGTCTCAGTTCGCTTTCTGGGACAGTACGCGACCATGGAGGTCGCCGTCAACCCATGATCTGAATTTTTCTCGGAGGTCACGTGAGCACAGAGAACGGCCGGCGCGAGGTCACGGTGAGCGATGTCGCCACCACCGCCGGCGTTTCGAAGGCGACGGCGGCGCGTGCCCTCGGCGACTACGGCGCCGTGAGCGCCGCCGTGCGCGATCGCGTGCTCGCCGCGGCCGAGCAACTCGGATACCGGCCGAACGCCCTGGCGAAGACCATGAGCACCGGGCGCTCCAACACGCTCGGCATCGTGATCGGCGACATCGAGAACCCGTTCTTCGCGCAGGCCACGCGTGGGGCTGCCGACGTGGCGAACGCGGCGGGCTTCGACCTCATCCTCTCGAACTCCGATGAAGACGCCGAGATCGAGGCGAATGCGATCGGAGTCCAGCTCGCGAAACGCGTCGACGGGTTGCTCGTCGCGCCCGCGTCATCCGTGCACATCGACAACCTCCGCACGATCATCGACGCCGGCCGCCCTCTTGTGCTGTTCGACCGTGCCGCACCCGAACTGCAGGTCGACACGGTGATCGCGGCAAACCGGAGGGGCGCCAAGGACCTGACCTCGTTGCTTCTCGACGCGGGACATCGGCGGATCGCGTTCATCTCGACGATCGCGCACGACGGCCCCTTCAGGCGCGCTGACTCGCTCGCGTCGTCATCGGTCGACGAACGCGTACATGGCTTCGTCGAGACACTCGAGGCGGCCGGGGTTCCCGAACCCGAGCAGTTCGTGCACCTGAACGCACGCATCGAGGGCGTCGAGCAACTGGCCCGACGCCTGCTCGAAGGGGACGCTGCGGTGACGGCGATCGTCGCATCAGACAGCCTCATCGCGCTCGGCGTCTTCCGCGCCGCGCGTGCCCTCGGCCGGCGTATTCCCGACGATCTGTCGCTCGTCGCATTCGATGACGCCGACTGGACCGGGGTGACGACACCGGGCGTCACGGTGATGGCGCAGCCGATCCACGAGATCGGCGCCGAGGCGGCGAGGCTGCTCATCCGCCGCATCCGTGGCGACGGCGGGCCGCCTGTGACGAGTGTGCTCGAGCAACGGCTGATCGCTCGTGACTCGGTGGCGCCGCCGCGCCGATGAGTAGGCCCAACAGGCATCCGCGGCGCCGGCGAGTCGTCCTTCACAGCCTGGACAGGCGAGCCGGTTCACCACGTATTCGCGAAACGGGCCGCTGATCGCTGCGTCATCACCGCAACGATCGGGTCATGTCCCGGAAGACGAGCGCGACGAACGCGCACCTGATCGTTCGCGTCGATCTTGATGGTGTCGACGAGCCCACGCCGAGGCGATCGAGTCAACCCGAGTGCATGCATAATGCATGCACTTCTACTACCATTGTGAGTGTGCCAGTGAACATCACGATCCGCGCGGTCCCCGATGAGGTCCGTAACGAGCTCGCCGCACGGGCGAGCCGCTCCGGGCGCTCGCTGCAGGAGTACCTCGCAGCAATCCTCACTCGCATCGCGGCGACACCCTCGGCTGACGACGCGCTCGAGACGATCCGACGGCACGCGCGTTCGTATCCGCCGATATCCACAGCCGACATCCTCGACGCACGCGATGCCGACCGCCGCTGACCATACCCGCAACGCCGAGCACCATTCCGACGATGCATCGCAGGCCAGCCGGGCATCGGATCGCTTGCTCGTGCTCGACGCCTCGTCGTTGACCGCGCTGCTGCTCGATTCGGACGCTGCCGAACACTCCGTGGTGCGCGGAGCGCAATTGCTCGCGCCGAGCCTTCTCCCGTACGAGGTCGCCAACGTGCTGCGTCGCCTCCAGACGTCTCGACGGCTCACCGCACGACACGCCAGCGTGGCGTTCGCAGACCTGGCGATCCTCGACATCGAGTTCTGGGACTGGGCGTTGCTCGCGGAACGCGTCTGGCAGCTTCGGCACAATCTCTCGAGCTACGACGCGGCGTACGTCGCACTGGCTGAGCGCACCGACGCGCTGCTCGTCACCCGCGATGCCGCACTGGCCCGAGCGCCCGGGGTCCGATGCGCGGTCGAGGTGCTGACGTGACGACGGATCCTGAGACCGCCATCACCCGCGAGATCGACTCGGCGGCTTGCGCCACACGGAGATGTGCTTCAGAGAGTCATCAATGAACGGGCTGCCGTCCCCTCGGCGACGCGCTGTTCCAGCTCGAGCCCGTGATGCGCGTCATGAGGTCGAGCTCGGCCGCCACGCGTAGCGACCGACTTCCGCTGCGTCTCCACTCGCGATTGACATTTGCGATGAATCGAATATTATTTGAAGTGGAAGGTTTGGTCGCGGTCAATGACGGCTGCGTCTGCAAAGCACCAACCACGATCTGAGGAGTAACCCATGAGCAACCCCTACCTCGAGCGCTTCAACGGCGTGTTCGGCGGCAAGGCCCCCGTCATCGGCATGGTGCACATGTACGCACTGCCGGGCGCTCCCGCGTTCTCGGGCAGCCTGAACGACGTCATCGACCGTGCGGTGCAGGACGCGACGACGCTGGCCGAGGGCGGTGTGGATGCGCTCCTCGTCGAGAACTTCCACGACTACCCCTTCTACCCGATGACCGTCGAGCCCGAGACCGTCGCCGCCGCGGCCGTCGTCGCCCGTGAGGTCGGCCGCCAGACCGACCTGCCGCTCGGCATCAACATTCTGCGCAACTCGTGGCAGGCCTCACTCGGCGTCGCCGCCGCGGTCGACGCGCAGTTCATCCGACTCAACATCCTCACCGACGCCGCGGTCACCGACCAGGGCATCATCAACAGCGAGGCGCACCTCGTCGCCCGCTACAAGAAGCACATCGGTGGCGAGCACATCCTCACACTGGCCGACCTGCTCACCAAGCACGCGCGCCCCATCGTCGAGCGCCCGGTCGGCGTCATCGCCGAGGACATGCTCAACCGCGGTGGCGCAGACGCCATCATCCTCGCGGGTGACAACACGGCGATGCCGCCGAGCCTCGACCGCCTGCGTCAGGTGAAGGACGCCATGCCGGATGCTCCGGTCATCCTCGGTTCCGGCATGACCGCCAAGCACGCGGCCACCTACGCCGAGGTCGCCGACGGCGCGGTCTTCGGCTACGGCTCGAAGCCCGACCACAACATGGACCTGCACGCCAGCGGCGAGCTGACCCGCGAGTTCGTCGGCCTGTGGCGCTCGGGTGGCAAGGCTGCCCAGAAGGCCGCCTGATCCATCTCGATTCTGGGGCCCGCGCCACTCGGCGCGGGCCCCAAGTCATACCCGCTGGCGCCCGACGCGATAGTTTCGTCGAGAACGAGGAACCCGGCCGCGGCGAGCACGACGCCACACGCATGAGCCCTGAGGAGGTTGAGTGACCGAGAATCGCGTCCCGCCCTCGAGGCGACGCTCCACCCGCGTCCCCCTCGCCGATCGCGCCTATGACGAGCTCCTGCTGCAGGTGATCAGCGGTCAACGGCCACCTGGCCAATGGCTGAACATCGGCGCGCTGTCGCGCGAGATGAACCTGTCGGCCACCCCGATTCGCGAGGCCCTCGCGCGCCTCGAACCGACGGGGTTCGTTCGGCACCACCCGCTGCGCGGATACGTCGTCGCGCCCCTACTGAGCCCGACCGAGATCGAACAACTCATGGATGCCCGCCTGCTGTTCGAGCCCGTGTTCGCCGCAGAGGCGGCGACGAACCCAGCCCCCGCACTTCTGGAGCAGCTCGTCGACACCATCGAGTCGATGGAGCGCGCGGGCGAGGTCACCGACCCCGAAGCGCTCAAGCAGAGCTGGCTCGCCGACGAGTCGTTCCACACCCTGATCAGCGACCAGACGCGGAACCCGTTCATCCAGCACGCGTTCGCGGCGCTGGGGAGCCAGCTCCAGCGATTCCGGCTCAGTGGAGAGGCCGGCAGGACCCATGCGCTCGAGGCCGCCCAAGAGCATCGAGCGATCTACGACGCGATCAGCCGCCGTGACGAGGCCGCCGCCGAGGAGCTCATGCGGTCGCACATCGAGGCTGCGAGGCGCCGCACGCTCATCGACGAGCGCGCGGTGAGCGAGGCTTCGTCTCGCGACTGAGCCGGTCGCGACCGGGAGGGCCCCGCCAGGCAACTCGCGAACGGCGACTCCCATGAACATACCCACCACGGGTGACCGTGCGTCGATGCTCAGCGTCGGCGGCCAGGTCCCACAGTGAACGAAACGCGCTCATCACGTCGGCGCGAACGCGATGGACCTCTCGCTGCGTCCGCCGGCTGCTCGGGCCGGGTTCCGACAGGGCCGCTCGCCGACCAACTCGCGACGTTCTGGCGCTGACGCACGGAAAACGCCGCTGCGCCGCCGACCCGCACCGCCGTGAGGCAGTGGGACCGACGACGCAGCGGCGTCTGTCAGCTCAGCGTCAGCTCAGCGTCCCTTGAAGACGCCGTTGCGACGCTTCGCGACGATGTAGAGCACGACACTGATCGCACACAGGGTGGCGACGTAGATCGGGAAGACGCCCCCGAGGCCGATGCTCTGCAGGTAGACGAACAGGTACGACGCGGTGCCACCGAAGATGGCCACGCCGAGGCCGTAGCCGAGACCCACTGCCGTGCCGCGGATCTTCTGCGGCAGCATCAGGTTCGCGACCGTGCTGAAGATCGTCAGGTTGAGCACCAGCACCAGCGCGCCGCCGAGCGCGACGGTGGCGTATGCACCCACGCCGTTGCCGGTGTAGAGCAGCACGAGGAAGATCGTCGGGATCGCCAGCAGGCGACCCACCACGAACCAGCGCGAGAGGTCCCAACGGTCGAGCACGCGGCTGAGCACGAGCGCACCGACGGTCAGAATGATGCCAAGTGTCGTGGACACCGCGAAGATGCCACCCGGGTCCTCGTTGTACGTACCCGTCGCGATCGAGGGGAGGCCCGACAGCCACGTGTAGTTGTAGGCCTGCAGCGCACCGACGATGAAGACCACCGCGAGGATGCTGAGCCAGTAGCGCCGCACGCCGCTCCACACCTCTCGCGTCTCACTGCGCGAGGTTGCCCCTGCAGCCCTCCGAGCAGCGGCGGCGTTCGTGTCGATGGTCTCAGGCAGGGTGCGCCGCAGCCACAGCACGATGAACCCGAGGAGCCCACCGAGCAGGAAGGGGATGCGCCATCCGTACTCCGCCATGTTCTCAGGTCCGAGCAGTGACACTGCGAGGA
>DASUVU010000403.1:0-7630 GCA_036378815.1 Agromyces sp.
CACCGGCGCGATCGACGCTCCCGGCAAGATCGCGTGACTGACGCCCGCGACGACGAGCTGTACGCCACGCGCGACGACGACGACCACGGCAGCGGGCGCCGCGGCGGAGGCAACCGCGTCGCGGTCGTGATCGCGGCATCCGTCGCCCTCGTGATCGTGGCGATCGCGGCCTTCTCGATCGGCCGCCTCTCGACGCTCGGTGACCCCACGCCGACCCAGAACAGCGCCGAGGCGGGGTTCGCGCGGGACATGCAGGTGCACCACATCCAGGGCGTCGAGCTCGCGATGATCGTGCGCGATGCGACCGACGACCCCGATGTGCGCCTGCTCGCCTACGACATCGCCACGACGCAGGGGCAGCAGGCCGGACAGATGAACGGCTGGCTCAACGAATGGGGCCTCTCGCAGGCGGGCAGCGAGCCGTCGATGACCTGGATGACGCGCCCGGTCGCCGGCAGTGGCCACGACGGGCATACGTCGCATCAGCCCGGCGCCCCCATGCCCGGTTACGCGACGCCCGAGCAGGTCGCGGAGCTGCATTCGCTGACGGGCGTCGAGGCCGAACGGCGCTTCCTGGAGCTCATGATCATGCACCACGAGGGCGGCGTCGACATGGCGGAGGCGGTGCTGGATCGCTCGTCGTACGGCGTGGTCGTCGCGCTCGCCCGGTCGATCGTCGACAGCCAGAAAGCCGAGATCGACCTCATGACCGAGATGCTCGCCGAGCGCAGCTGACCCTGAAGCTCGCTGAGCGCTCGTGACCCTGCCACCGCCGCGCCCACACTCGGATGTGCACGCGTTCGCGGAGTGTTGACCTGATGGAAGATGCCCCGCGCGGACTCTTGATCCCCGCAGACTCCTGAAAACAAGGACACGGCTCGACTGAGAACAAGGACACTGCTCGACCACGAACCCAGGACACTGCTCGACTGCGAACAAGGACACGGCTCGACGGCGCCGGGAATGCGGATCCGTCCGGGACGTCCTTGTTTTCAGGAGGCGCGGCGAGGAGAAGGCGCGGCCGGACAGGAGCCGCGGCGGTTCGAACGGCGCGGTGTCACCTGGAGCGCACATTCAGAGCTCGAGCACCGGGCGCTCCTCCTGTTGGCGGTAGAGCGAGGCGTACACGCCGTCGCCGGCGACGAGTTCGGCGTGGGTGCCCTGCTCGACGATGCGGCCGGCGACGATCACGAAGATGACGTCGGCGGCGACCACGGTCGAGAGCCGATGCGCGATGGCGATCGTGGTGCGCCCACGCGAGGCGTCGTCGAGCGCCTGCTGCACGACCCGCTCCGAGATCGTGTCGAGTGCGCTCGTCGCCTCGTCGAGCACCAGCACCGCCGGGTCCTTCAGCAGCACGCGCGCGATCGCGATGCGCTGCTTCTCGCCGCCCGACAGGCGATATCCGCGCTCGCCCACGACCGTGTCGTAGGCCTCGGGGAACGAGGCGATGGTCTCGTGGATGTTCGCCGCGCGAGCGGCGGCCTCGAGCTCGGCGTCCGTGGCATCCGGCCTGGCATAGCGCAGGTTCTCGGCGATGGAGGCATGGAAGAGGTACGTCTCCTGGCTCACGATGCCGATGTGCGAGATGAGCGACTCCTGGCGGAGATCGCGCACGTCGACGCCGGCGAACCGCACGACGCCACCGGCCGCCTCGTACAGCCGCGGCACGAGGTAGGAGACGGTCGTCTTGCCAGCGCCCGACGGCCCGACGAACGCGGCGAACTGCCCGGGCTCGATCGTGAAGCTCACCTCATCGAGGGTGGGTCGCGAGTCGTGGTCGGTGTCGGGGTAGCGGAATGTGACCTGGTCGAACTCGACGCGCCCGAGCGCGGCACCATCGGGCACCGGGCGGGCGTCGGGGGCGTCCGTGATCGCGGGCTTCAGGTCGAGGTATTCGAAGATCCGCGCGAACAGGGCGCTCGAGGTCTGCAGGTCGAGGGCGACGCGCATGAGGCCCATCAGGGGGAAGAGCAGCCGCGCCTGCACCGTGGTGAACGCGACGATCGTTCCGGCGGTGATGTCGGCCACGCCGCCCGTGATGAGCCACCCCGCGGCGAGGTAGACGATCGCCGGGATGGACGACATGAAGATGTTCACCATCGCGAAGAACCATTGGCCGGTCATCTGCTGACGCACCTGCAGGCGGATCTGGTTCTGGTTCTCGTCGGCGTAGCGGTCGATCTCGCTCTTCTGCCGGGTGAAGCTCTTCGACAGGAGGATGCCCGACACCGAGAGCGTCTCCTGCGTGATCGCGGTCATCTCCGACAGCGACTCCTGGGTCTTGCCGGCGATGCGGGCGCGAACCTGCCCGACGCGACGCTGCGCGATGACCATGAACGGCATCAGCACGAGCGCGATGATGGTGAGCTGCCAGTTGAGCAGGAGCATCGCGATGAACGCTGAGATCACCGTGACCGTGTTGCCGAGCACGCTCGAGACGGTGTTGGTCAGCACGGATGCCACGCCGCCGACGTCGTTCTGCAGGCGCGACTGGATCACACCGGTCTTGGTGCGGGTGAAGAACGAGAGCTCCATCGCCTGCAGGTGCGTGAACAGCCGGACCCGCAGCGCGCCCATGACCTTGTTGCCGATCGTGGCGGTGAGCCAGGTCTGCCAGACGCCGAGCAGGGCCGAGACGATGTAGACGGCGATCATCGCTCCCACGATCATCGCGAGCACCGGCAGGTTGGGGCCGGTCTGGCCCCCGCTCGGCTCGACCGGGAACAGCCCGTGGTCGAATGCCCGCTGGGTCAGCAGCGGCGGGATGACGCTGAGCGCCGCGCCGACCAGCACGAGCACCACCGTCGTGACCAACGCAGCCTTGTGCGGAGCGAACAGTTCGCTGATGCGGCGGAACAGATGCGGGATCTTCGGTGCCTCGGCGTTCTCGGCGCGCTGCGCATCCACATCGGCGGAGCTGATGCGAGTGCGCACTCTGCCGCCCCCGGCCGGCCCGCCCGGTCCACCTGGCCCCCCACCGCGCATACTCATGCGCCAAGCCTAGGTCGCGCCACCCGCGCTACCGCCGGATGTCGCCGCAGGCGAACGCTCAGGCCGACAACGGCGCGTCCCGGAGCGCCGGGACGGTGACGGATGCCACGGCCTCGAGCCGGGGATGCAACTCGTCGCCGTGGTCGATCACCCCGGTGCTCCAGGTCATGGTCAACCCGTCGGGGCCGTCCTCCAGGAGCGCGAGGTTGTTGTCGAACCACGGGCCCTTCACGGTCCTCCAGCTGAACGGCGGATCGGGCACCTTGGCCGAGCGGGCGGCCGCCGCGCCCAATGGCGTCGCCACCCCGTAGGACATGACGACCGCGAACCAGCGCAGGAACCTCGGCAGCGGGTTCCGCACCGGCGAGCAGACGGCCTGCAGGATGCGGCCGCCCCCCTCGCGCTCGACCTCGGCGAGATACGAGTAGTGCACGTCGCCCGAGAGGAACGTGACCGTGCGGGGCGACGCACCGCGCTCGCCGTCGGCAAGCTCGGTCGCGATGCCCGCAACCGCCTGGAAGCTGTTCTGGAATGCCGCCCAGTGCTCGAGGTCGACGGCCTGCCGCAGCTTCTCGCCGACCCAGGCGGCCGCCCTCCCCCACGCGCCCTCCGAGATGGCCTCGTCCCACGCCTCGACATGATGCAGGCCCGTCGGAAGGAGGAACGGCAGCGAGCTGGCCACCAGCACATGCCGGAACCCGCCCCGCATCTGCTCGTCGAACCAGGCGAGCTCGGATGCATCCAGGAGCCCCCGCTTCGACGGGTCGAGCTCCCGCGAGACCCGCGAATCGACGACGATCAGGCGCACGTCGTCGAAATCGCGGCGGAAACTGAACCGGTAGGTCTCGGGGTCCTTGTCGCAGCGGTCGGCGAACGCGTCCAGAGCCTCGGTGAGGTCGAGCTCGTCGGAGCCCTCGTGCTCGGTGATGCGACGCCACAGCTCGTCGTCGGCGCGCTCACTCGGCGACAGGTTCCCGAGGTGCTGGTACACCCAGTACGAACCGAGCCCGGCGACGATCCTCCCCTGCCACCAGGACGTCGCCTCCATCTTCCGCTTCCAGCTCCGCGACGCATTCCAGTCGTCACGGATATCGTGATCGTCGAAGATCATCGCGGTCGGCACGCTCGACAGCAACCACCGATTGGCCGGGTCGGTCCACGCGAGCTGGTAGAGGTGCGCGTACTCCTCGTAGTCCTTCAGCTCCTTGCCGGGTTCCTCGTGGATGTCGCGCCGCGCGCGGATGAACTCCTGCATCTCCTTCGACGTCGAATCGGCGTACACCTGGTCGCCGAGGAACAACAGCAGATCGGGCCGGATGTCGCCTCCTCCCGCCACGGCGAGCGCGAACGCGCGCAGCGAGTCGACGCCGTGCCCGCGGTTCCCCGAACTGTCGTGCGGCACGCTCGTGCGGCACGACCCGAACGCGAGCCGAAGGGGACGTCCTGGCATCCGGGTGGCGATCACCGGGGCGGGGTACTCCGAGTCCGGTTCGGGCCAGACGGGCCGTCCATCGATCCGCAGCTCGTACGGGCGCTCGGTGCCGGGTTCCAGGCCGTCGACCTCGACGAGCGCGTAGTGGTGCCCGTGCACCGCGAACGTCGCGGCATCCCACGACCGGCCCTCGGCGTGCACGCTCACGCGGCAGCGCGCGCGCGTCTCCACCCAGATGGCGGCAGAGGTCTCGTCGACGTACCGCACCATCGGTCCGAGCAGCAGCGACGATGCGGCCATGCACCTGTTCTACCGCGTCGACGCGGGCGTGGCCACGGGTTGCAAATCGGATGCCGCGTGCCCTCGCTCCGCGGCATCCGAGCCGTCAGACGACGTGATGCCGGCGCTGCTACCCCTTCGTAGCGCCCGCCAGCAGCCCGCGCACGAAGTATCGCTGCAGGGCGAAGAAGACGATCAACGGGATGATGATCGACACGAACGCCGCGGCGGTCAGCAACTGCCAGTCCTGGCCTCTGGTGCCTACCAATTCCGCCAATCGCTGCGTGATCGGCGCAACATCTTGCGTGCCCCCGGAGAAGATGAGCGCGACGAGCAGGTCGTTCCACACCCAGATGAACTGGAAGATCGCGAACGACGCGAGCGCCGGCGTCGCGAGCGGCAGCACGATGCGGAAGAAGATCTGCCCGTGCGTCGCACCGTCGACCTTCGCCGCTTCGATGACGTCGCCCGGGATGTCGGAGATGAAGTTGTGCAGCAGGAAGATGGCGAGCGGAAGGCCGAACATCGTGTGCGCGAGCCAGAGCGGCAGGTAGTTCTGCTCCGGGATGATCGGCACGATGTCGTGCAACCACGCCTGCATCGGGCGCAGCCAGGTCGAGAAGATCTGCAGCACCGGCACGAGCGACATCTGCAGCGGGACGATCTGCAGGGCGAACACGAAGATGAACAGCCAGTTCACCCACTTGAACTTGATCCACGCGAACGCGTACGCGGCCATCGCCGCGAAGGTCAACGTGATCAGGGTGGCGAGCAGGGTGATCGCGATCGAGTTCACGAGGTACGCGCCGAGTTGCGGCGACGACCTCGAGCTGGAGAAGAGCACGCTGGCGTAGTTCTCGAGCGTGAAGCCGGGGTTCTGGAAGATCGTCCACCAGCCCGTGGTACGGATGAGCTCTGCCGGACGGAACGACGAGATCAGCAGGCCGAACGTCGGAATCGTCCAGACCACGGCGATGACGAGCGCCGCGATCGTCGCGGTGCGCGAGGTGAGGCGCTTCTTGACGCGGGCTGCCTTGGTACCCTGCTCCGCTTCACTGAGCTCGGCGGCCTCGCCATCGGCGAGATCCTTGCCGATCGGGAGTTCTGCCGGGGCGACGCTGCTCATCGGATCTCCCTCTGCTTACGGAGCACGTTGACGTTGTAGATGATGATCGGCAGGACCATCACGAACAGGATCAGCGCGAGGGCCGAGCCTCGGCCCACCTCGCTGGCCCGGAAGGCCTGCGTGTACATCTCGTTCGCCACCACGCTGGTCTCGAAGTTGCCGGCGGTCATGGTTCGCACGATGTCGAAGACCTTCAGCGTCGCGATCGAGATCGTCGTGAACACCACGACCAGAGCCCCACGGATGCCCGGGACCGTCACGTTCAAGAAGCGCTGCCACCCGTTCGTTCCGTCGAGCTGCGCGGCCTCGATCTGTTCGGTGGGAATTCCCTTGATGGCAGCGCTGAGCAGCACCATCGCGAATCCGGTCTGGACCCAGATCATGATGATGATCAGCAGGAGGGTGTTGATCGGGTCGCTCTGCAGCCATTGCACCGGTTCGCCGCCGAACGCGACGACGATCGCATTCAGCAGGCCGATCTGCTCGCGACCCGGCGAGCGGTACTCGTAGACGAAGCGCCAGATGACGCTCGCGCCGACGAACGAGATCGCGATCGGCATGAACACGAGCACCTTGTAGTACTTCTCACCACGTGACCGGTCGATGAACACGGCGTACGCGAGTCCGATCACCGTTGAGATGACCGGCGCGATCGCCACCCACACGATCGTGTTGATCAGCGTGCGGATGGCCGTCGGCTGCGTGAACATCCAGATGAAGTTCTCGAGGCTCCACGCGCCCGACTTGTCTTGGAATGCGAGAAGGCTCGTGCGGATGGCGGGATAGACGAGGCCCACCACGACGAAGAGCATCGCGGGGAGCAGGAACAGCGCGAGCTGCCAGTAGTCGCGACCCTTCCTGGGCGCCTTGTCGATGAAGAAGATGAGCAGGCCGACGACGGCCGCGAACACGGCGAGGCCCATCACCACCTGAAGGATCTTGCCGAGGAGATCGGCCGTGGTCATCATGCCTCCCGGTTCGTCGTTGAAGCTGGGGTGCCGAGGGGCGGGGTTTCGAACCCCGCCCCTCGATCATGCCCCGTCATGGGGGTGCGCCGCACGCGCGGCGCGCGGTGAGCTAGCTGCTCGGCCAGCTCGCCTCGATGGTGTCGAGCACCTGCTGGGTGCTCTGGCCACCGACCCATGACACGATGCCCTTCCAGAAGGAGTCGGCGCCGACGGCACCGGGCATCAGGTCGGAGCCGTCGAACCGGAACGTCGTCTCGGGGTCCTGCAGGATCTCGATGGACTGCGTCAGCAACTCACTCGACGCGACCTGGGGGTCGAGGCCCTTGTTCGCGCTGATCACGCCGCCGAGGCTCACGCGCTCGTTCGCCCAGGTGTCGCTGGAGAGGTAGGCGCGGAACGCCTCGACCTCTTCGGCGTCGCGGAACGCGACGGGGAACTCGCCACCACCGGTCACCGACAGCGGGTCGTCGGCATTCACGGGCGGGAGCAGGAACGCGAACACGCTGCCGTCGGAGGCCACGGTGTTCTCGTCGCCGCCCTCGGGGTTCCAGAAGGTCTCGTAGAACGAGGCCTGGTGGTGCAGCGAGCACTCGCCGTCGAGGATCGGGAGACCGGCCGTCTGGAACGCCTCGGTCACGAGGGTCGACACGTCGCCGATGCCGCCGTTGACCATGTCGGGGTTCTTCAGGTACTCGCCGACGCCGTCGAACGCCTCGGCGACCTGCGGGTCGTTGAACGGGATGCCGTGCGTCACCCACTGGTCGTAGACGTCGGCGCCGTGCAGGCGCAGCATCCAGTCCTCGATCCAGTCGGTGCCCGGCCAGCCAGTCG
>DASUVU010000404.1:0-5236 GCA_036378815.1 Agromyces sp.
GCACCGGCTTGCCGACCCACTCGAGCACCTCGAGCTCCGACGCGAGGTATCCGGCGTCGGCCGGTTCCTCGGCCGAGTTGACGAGGTAGAGCACCACGTCGGCCTGTTCCGCGACGTTGCGCACCGCGAGCTGGGTGAGCCAGAACGGCCGGTCCTGGTAGCGATCCCACACCTGCGACAGGAACCATCCGATCGGGCTCCCGTCCTGCCGGAGCCGTCGCACGAGGCGCACGCTGTCGCCGAATCCCGGCGTGTCCCAGAGCGTGAGCAGGTCGCCCTCCGCGGTCTGCACGAGCGGGAACGGCGTCGCCTCCTCCGTCACGTGCGGCGCGTCGCGCACCTCGCCGACGTCGCGGCCGAGGAGCGTGCGCGCGAGCGTCGTCTTCCCGGCGTTCGTGTGCGAGATGAGCGAGAGCGCGATGGCGGCCGGCTCCGTCACGAGGCGCTCCTCCCCCGCGGTTCGTCGGCATCGACGGCGGATGCCGCGACGAGGTCGGCCTCCACGGCGGCGAGGTCGGGGGTGACGAGGTCGACGAACACCGGCGTTGCGCCGTGCGCCTCGAGGAGGTCGCGCCACGCCGCCCGACGTCCGGCGCGTCGGTCGTGGTCGTCGGGCCAGCGGTCGAGGAACGCCGACTCGTCGACCAGGGCGACGAGCCGATGCCCGGCTCCCCCGGGTGGGGTGAGCGCATCGAGGAACGCGCCGTGCGCCTCGGGCTCGGGGGTCGCCGCGAGGCCGAACAGCGGCAGGATGACGGATGCCTCGCCCTCCGCCGATCGCGCCGCGGCCGACAGCCCGAGGAGTGCCTCGTCATCGCCCCAGCCGACGGGCGCATCGACCGTGGCCCCGGCACCGCCGTAGGCTCGCGCGAGGATCGCGTCCAGCCCCGTCCCGAGCTCGGGGGTGACCGTGAAGCTGTACGGCACGACGCGGACGCGCCCCGGGCCGCCGACGAATCCCGTGACGAGGCGCCGGTAGTACGGCTCCGACAGTGGGAGCACGACGCGGGTCGCACGGCGACGCTCGATCAGGCCGGTCGCGATGGCAAGGACCAGCCGCGGGACGACGACGACCGCAGCGACGGTTCCGGCGAGCAGGTGCATCCAGGTCGCGGCGTTCTCGCTCGCGGGAGCGCGGATCGCCTCGATCGACGCGACGTCGGGCACGGGGATGCCGGTGATCCACGAGCCGGGCGCGAGCGTCGCCGCCAGCAGTGCGTGCACCTGCTCGGCGCCGAGGAATGTGCTCTCCCACGTCGCGCGGTACTCGAACGCGAGCCCGCGGATGTACAGGCCGGCGATGACGCCGAGCGCCGTTGCCGCCGCCGCGAGGTGCATCACGCGGGCCGCACGCGCACCGTACAGCGGCGCGGCGATGCGCGCCCAGTCGGAGGGCAGCGCGGTGAGGATCGTTCGACGTGCCGCTCCGGCGTCGTCGGCATGGTGCCGCGTCAGCGGCGTTCGGAGCGCGGCGAGGCGGATGAGCATGCCGCGCACCGGCCCGGGTCGCGCCCCGCGGAACGCGACCGCGCGCACGATGAGCCAGACGTAGACGACGAGGTTCCAGACGACGAGCACGAACACGGGCGGGGCGAGCAGGTTGATGCTCGAGCCGCCGCCGATGCGGTCGATGACGAGGCCCAGCAGGAACGCCGCGACGATGACCACCACACCCACCCACGGCCGCCACCGTAGCGCCCGCACGGTGCGAGGCACCGCCGGCTGGCGGGGGCCGATCCGCTCCATCACGAGCCGGGCGCGTCGAGCGAGGAAGACCTCGGCATCCGCGCCCTCGCCCACGACCTCGGCGGCGGCGCGGCTCGCCCACTCGCGGTCGGCATCCGACCAGAGCAGCCGGTCTCGGTCACCGGTCTCGACGGCGCGGGCCGCGGTGACGTCGAGGGCGGCTGACTCGTCCATATGCGCGAAGTCTATGCCGGGCGACCCCGTCCCAGAGCCGGTGGAAGGTCCCGGACACACGGATGCCGCGGCCGAGTCGCCTCGCCGCGGCATCCGTGCACGGTGTCAGTCCTGTGACCCCCGGCGCTTCGTGTAGGCAGCGGTGCCCTTGTCGATCAGGCTCTTCGCGGTTCCCCAGATGCCGCGGCGGAACAACAGCACGCAGAGGATGAAGATCGATCCCGTGATGATGCCGATGCCGTCGAAGCCGCTCGTCGCGAGGCGGTCTTCGAGGAGCACGATGACCGCCGCGCCGACCGGGCCGCCCCAGATGGTGCCCATGCCGCCGAGCACCGTCATCAGCACGACCTTGCCCGACGTGGTCCAGTCGAGCTCCTGCAGCGAGACGAACCCGTGGCTGATCGCGAATACACCACCCGCGATGCCGGCGATGCCCGCCGACAGCACGAAGGCGATGAGCTTGTAGCGCTCCACGTCGTAGCCGAGGGCCCGCGTGCGCGCCGGGTTGTCGCGGATCGCGACCAGCACGCGCCCGAACGGGGAGTTCACGATGCGCCAGGCGAGCCAGGCGCCGAGCACGATGAGGATCACCGCGACGTAGTAGAAGTAGAACGCCTCGGTCTCGATGAGCTCGATGCCGAAGAACGACTTCGGAACGCCCTGCAGGCCGTTCTCGCCGCCCGTCACGTCCTTCCACTGGTTCGCGACGAACCAGATCATCTGCGCGAAGGCGAGCGTCACCATCGCGAAGTAGATGCCCGAGCGACGCACCGCGAGGTAGCCGATGGGCACCGCGATGATCATCGCCGCGATCGCGCCGCCGATGATCGCCACCGGGAACGGCACGCCGAAGCTCTGCGCGATGAGCCCGGCCGAATACGCCGAGACACCCCAGAACGCGGCGTGGCCGAACGACAGCAGGCCGACGAACCCGAGCAGCAGGTCGATCGAGATCGCGAACAGCGCCCAGGCGGCGATGTCGACGGCGATGGGCGGGTACACCCACCACGGCAGGCCGAGCACGGCGACGAGGGCGACGAGACCGAGTGCGATGCGGCGGATGTCGCGGGAGCGCTTGGCCTTCGGGTCGAAGTCGGCGACATCGAACTTCGTCGGCAGGGGGGTTTCGAGGTCGGTGCTCATACCGCTTCCTTCCTTCCGAACAGGCCCGCGGGGCGCACCATGATGACGACCGCCATCAGCACGAAGATGAGCACCTGCGAGAACGTGCCCGCGTAGCCCTGGCCGTAGGCCTCGACGAGGCCGACCAGGAACCCGGCCACGACCGCGCCGAGCACCGAGCCGAGACCGCCGATGACCACGATCGCGAACAGGATGATGATGAAGTTGCTGCCCATCGTGGCGGTGATCGCACGGAACGGAGCCGCGAGCACGCCCGCGAGCCCGGCGAGCGCGACGCCGAAGCCGAAGACCGGGGTGACCCAGGCGCTCACGTTGATGCCGAGCGCGCGCGCGCGTTCGGGCTCCTCGGTCGCGGCGCGCACGATCATGCCGACCCGCGTCCTGCTGAGCACGAACCACACGACCAGGCAGACGGCCAGCGAGAAGAGGAACACGAACAGCTGGTACGTGGGGATCTCGACGGATCCGAAGACGAGCAGGCCCTCCAGGCCAGGAGGCACCTGGTACGGCAGGCTCGAGACGCCGTACTGGCGCTTCACGAGGTCGACGAGCACGAGGCTCAGGCCGAACGTGAGCAGGAAGTTGTAGAGGATGTCGAGCTTCAGCAGCCACTGCACGAGCAGCAGCTCGATGATGATGCCGAAGACGAACATGAGGATCGGCACGACCACGAGTGATGCCCAGAAGTTGAGGCCGAGCACGTCGAGCAGCACCGCCGCCGTGACGGCACCGAGCATGTAGAACGCGCCGTGGGCGAAGTTGACCACGCCGAGCGCGCCGAAGATCACGGCGAGACCGAGCGCCGCGAGGGCGTAGAACCCGCCGGCGGCGAGCCCCTGCACCGTGTATTGGAGGAATGCGTCCATTGGCTTTCGCTTCCGAGTGAGGAGAGGGGGTGGGTGGACGTGTCCACCCACCCCGCGGATTTCAGTGGCCGACCGCTACAGCGAGCAGTTCGGGTTCACGTCGGGGAAGGCGTCCTCGGCGGGAATCGTGGCGATGATCTCCTCGTAGTCCCAGTCCTCCTCGACGTCGGCGGCTTCCTTCACCTTGGCGACGTAGGAGTCGTGGACCACCGAGTGGTCGCCCGCGCGGATCTCGCCGTTGCGGAGGAACACGTCGTTCACCTTGAGGCCCTCGAGCTCCTCGACGATCGCGTCCGCGTCATCCGTGCCCGCACGCTGGATGGCGTCGAGGTACTGGTACGCGGCCGAGTAGTTCGCCGCGTGCGCGAACGACGGACGGGTGTCGGTCAGCTCGAGGAACCGGTCGGCGAACTCGCGGTTCTGCTCGTCGTAGTCCCAGTACCACGCGTCGGTGAACGTCGTGCCCGAGAACTCCTCGACACCGAGCGAGTGGATGTCGGTGATGAACATGAGGCCCACGGCGAGCGTCGCCTGGTCGCGCACGCCCGACTGGTTGAACTGCTTGACGAAGTTGATCAGGTCACCGCCCGCCGCCATGATGCCGATGACGTCGGGGTCGGTCGACGCGGCGCGCGTGATGAACGTCGAGAAGTTGTCGTTCGGGAACGGCGTGGCGATCGCCTCGTTGATGCTGCCGCCCGCGTCCTCGACGGCGGACGTGAACGACGCGACCATGTCCTGACCGAACGCGTAGTCGGGGTAGACGAGGCTCCAGGTCTCGCCGCCGTCTTCCACGACGCCGGCCGCGCCCTTGGCGAGCATCTGCGTGTTGTACGCCCAGTGGAACGTGTACGGGTTGCAGGCCGCGCCCGTCAGCTCCATGGTCGCGGCGCCGACGTTGATGTAGAGCTTCTTCTTCTGCGCGGCGACCTCGGCCACCGCGAGGGCGGCCGACGAGGCCGGCACGTCGAGGATGATGTCGGCGTTCGAGCGGTCGTACATCTGCTGCGCCTGGGTGTTCGCGACATCGGGCTTGTTCTGCGTGTCGGCCGTGATGATCTCGATCTGCTCTTCGGTCACGACGGCCTGGTCGCCGTATTCCGCGAAGTAGTCCTCGATCGCCATCTCGATCGCGACCTTGCTGTTCGGACCCGAGAGGTCCTTGTAGACGCCCGACTGGTCGTTCAGCAGGCCGATGACGACCTTGTCGTCGCTGAGGTCGGACTCGGCGGCCGGCGCCGGTCCGCCCGCACATCCGGTGAGGGCGAGCGCTGTCGCGGCGGCGAAGCCCGTCACGACGAGGCCTC
>DASUVU010000405.1:0-3301 GCA_036378815.1 Agromyces sp.
CCTGGCGCGGCGCTTGGGGCCGCTTTCCGCACGGGCGCCGTACCCTACGAGGTTCGGGCCGGGAGCGGCGTCGGAGGACTCGCTCGCCGAGCTCGCCGTCGGGGCGATCGCTTCAGCGGGCGCAGCGACCGCAGCCGCGGCCTCCGCGCCCGGCGCACCCGCCTGGGCACCTTCGCCCGTGTCGCACGAGAACAACGGCTCGCCCACGTTGACGGTCTCGCCCTCGGCGGCGTGCAACGCGGTGATGATGCCCGTGTACGGCGAGGGCAGCTCGACCACCGCCTTCGCCGTCTCGACATCGGCGATGATCTGGTTCAGCTCGACATGGTCGCCGACGGCCACTCGCCACGCGACGATCTCGGATTCGGTGAGCCCCTCACCGAGGTCGGGAAGCGGGAACTCCTTGATCATGCTCACGCCTCCACTCCGCTCAGCGAGTTCGGCCGGCCCATCACGCGATCGACCCCGTCGAGGATGCGGTCCAGATCGGGCAGGTGGTGCCGCTCGAGCTTCGCGGGCGGGTACGGGATGTCGTGGCCGGTGACGCGCACGGGCGCCGCCTCGAGGAACTCGAAGCACCGCTCGGTGACGCTCGCCGCGAGCTCGGCGCCGACGCCGCCCTGCTGGCCGGCCTCGTGGGTGACCACGAGTCGCCCGGTACGGCGCACGGACGCCTCGACCGTGGCGTAGTCGATCGGCGCGAGCGAGCGCAGGTCGATGACCTCGATCGAGATGCCATCCTCGGCCGCGGCGACGGCGGCGTCGCGTGCGGTCTGCACGAGGCCGCCGTAGGTCACGAGCGTGACGTCGGTTCCGGATGCCACGACCGATGCGACGCCCAGGGGCTTCGCGTCGGCGAGGCTGGCCGTCTCGTCGACCTCGCCCTTCACGTGATAACGGCGCTTCGGCTCGAAGAAGAGCACGGGATCGTCGCTCGCGATGGCCTGCTGGATCATCACGTACGCGTCGGCCGGGTTGGAGCACGCGACGACCCGCAGGCCCGCCGTGTGCGTGAAGTACGCCTCGGGCGACTCCGAGTGGTGCTCGGCCGCGCCGATCCCGCCGGCGAACGGCACGCGGATCGTGATCGGCATCCGCACCATGCCGCGCGAGCGGTAGTGCAGCTTCGCGACCTGGGCCACGATCTGGTCGAACGCCGGATAGATGAACCCGTCGAACTGGATCTCGACGACCGGGCGGAACCCGCGATAGGCGAGACCGACGGCCGTGCCGAGGATTCCCGCCTCCGACAGCGGCGTGTCGACCACTCGGTTCGCGCCGAACTCGGCCTTCAGCCCGTCGGTGATGCGGAAGACGCCACCGAGCGTGCCGATGTCCTCGCCCATGAGCACGACCTTGTCGTCGGTGGCGAGGGCGCGGCGGAGCCCGGCGTTCAGGGCCTTCCCGAAGGTCATCGTCGTCATCGCGCGCTCCCCTCGGCTCCGGATGCCGCAGCGTCGTCGAACATCGCGAGGTAGCGCGCATAGTGGTCGCGCTGCCGCTCCAGGTGGCTGTTCGGCTCGGCGTAGACATGGTCGAACACCGACATCGGCTCGGGGTCGGGGATCCCCGTGACCGCCGCGCGAAGCTCGGCCGCGGCGCGACCCGCCTCGTCGGCGACCTCGCGCTCGAACCCGTCGGAATCCACGCCCGATGCGGCGAGCAGCGACAGCACGCGGGCGAGCGCGTCGCGCTCCCGCCACTCGGCGAGTTCCTCGTCGGTCCGATACCGCTTCGGGTCGTCGGCGGTGGTGTGGGGCCCGAGACGGTACGTCACGGCCTCGATGAGCGTCGGTCCCTCCCCGCGTCGCGCACGGTCGAGGGCGCTGCGGGTCGCCGCGAGCACGGCCAGCACATCGTTGCCGTCGACGCGGATGCCGGGCATTCCGAAGCCGTCGGCGCGGCGCGCGAGCGGCTGCTTGGACTGCAGCCCGACCGGCTCAGAGATCGCCCACTGGTTGTTCTGGCAGAAGAAGACGACCGGAGCGTCGAAGCTCGCCGCGAACACGAAAGCCTCGTTCACGTCGCCCTCGCTGGTGGCGCCGTCGCCGAAGTACCCGATCGTCGCGGCATCCGACCCCTCCCACGCTGCGCCCATGGCGTAGCCGGTCGCATGCAGCGCCTGCGCACCGATGATGATCTGCGGCACCGCCATGCGGCGCTCGAAGGGGTCCCATCCGGATGACGCAGAGCCGCGCCAGACGGTCAGCAACTCGGCGGGTCCGACACCGCGGCACCAGGCCACGGCGTGCTCGCGGTAGCTGGAGAACACGAAGTCGTCGTCGCGGAGGGCCCGAGCCGAGCCGATCTGCGCGGCCTCCTGGCCGGCGAGCGGCGGCCAGAGGCCGAGCTCGCCCTGGCGCTGCAACGCGGTGGCCTCGGCGTCGAGTCGGCGCACGATCGCCATGTCGCGATACAGCCGGCCGAGGGCTGCGGTGTCGACGTCGGCGACCCAGCGGTCGTATTCGGCGTCGGCGCGGCGCTCGCCCGCAGGGGTGACGAGCTGCACGAACTCGTCGGGTCGGGTCAGGAGCCCGGTGGCGTCTCGGTCGGATGGGTTCATCGTCGATCCTCGCTTTCGGCGGGCCAAGCCTCGTGAGCTGCCCGCACCCGGCGACTCTGCCGGATACTGTGAGGCTACTTCGATCGGTCACACAGCTCAAGCCTGGTGGGACGCGTTGAGCATGTTGCCAAGTCGACGACCGCGATTGACTGCTATCGTGTGGCGTTATGAGCAGTTACGACGCGGTCGACCGTGCGCTTCTCGGCGCGCTCGCGCAGGACCGTCGGGCGACGGTCGTGGCCCTCGCCGACCGCCTCGGACTCTCACGGAACACGGTGCAGGCACGGATGTCGCGACTGGAGTCATCCGGTGCCTTCCTCTCGTTCGAACGGAGCATCGATCCGGCCCCGCTGGGCTTCCCGCTCGAGGCGTTCATCTCCGTGCACGTGCGGCAGAAGGAACTGGCCGAGGCGGTGGCGGAGATCGCCCGGATCCCCGAGGTCATCCAGGCGCACGGTCTTTCAGGCAGCGTCGACCTGCTGGTGCGGGTGGTGTGCCGTGACGCGCCCGACCTCTTCCGGATCGACGGCGAGATCCTCGCGATCGATGCCGTCGAACGCACCGAGACCTCACTCGCGATGGGCGAGCTCATCCCCTATCGACTGCAGCCGCTGCTGGAGCGGAAGGCGTAGACCGGTGCGCGTCGCGGTGCTCCGGTGCGAACAGCTCCCGAGCTTCGTGACCTGGGAGATCCCCGACGTCGAGTCGCTGTTCTCCGACGACCGCAGGCTCCTCGAT
>DASUVU010000406.1:0-2753 GCA_036378815.1 Agromyces sp.
TACCATCGAGTTCAACGAAACGTTCTGGGAACTCTCTAGGCTACACTACTATGCGAGCTAAAAGCGTTCTCGACGACGACGCGAGCTGGAGCTGCACGACGCTGCTCGAAGGACGTGAAGACCTTGCTGCAAGTTGGGGACGCGCGTACGCCGGGCTTCTATACGGCACTGACGTATCGGGCGGAGATCGTGCCGCTCGATAATCCATACGCTACGAAAGTGGGCGAGGTCGTCCGAGCTCGCGTCCTAGTGGATGGCCGCCGGGTGGCCAATCAGCTCGTTAATAGCGGTGACGCGCGCCTGAAAAGACTGAAACAATCAGCGTCGGCGGTTCATCGGTGTCACACGCGCGAACACGCGCGCATGCGGTACATCGTGGGGCGTGGAAGCGGACTTCCTCCGTGGCGCGCCTGACTCGGCCGGCGGGGAAACCGCCCGACCGTTCGCCGTCATTGCGTAAAGGCGTCAAGCTGCGTGACCTCCGCGCCGGTGCAGAAGCGCTTCCTTCTGGTGCATACGGAGACGCTTCTGGCGATTGGCTGGCTGCATTTCGCGTCGCCGTACAAACGGCGGTCGCTGGCGCTCTTCAACAGCGGCTTCCTTGTGTCGAGTCCAGCACTATGCTGGGGCCTGTCGTCCTTCGCACCGTCATGGGGCATCGGTCGCGTCGTTCGACGAACACTCACGCCGATGACCGCCTCGGCGGAATGCCCACGACGAGAATGCATCGGGACTACGACGCCGCCGGCATGGTATCGCGCTCGGCGGCGCGCGTGTAGCGCCGCATGAGCGGCGTCACCGACACGCCGTGCAGGACGACCGACGCGGCGATCGCGGTGAATACGAGGGCGACGAGCCGGTCGGCTAGCGGGCGCTCGAGGCCGTGCTGCAGCGCGTACATTAGGTAGTAGGCCGACCCGATTCCGCGGATGCCGAACCACATCGTTAGGCGCCGTTGGATCGCCGGCCCCCGGCGCATCGGCGCCCCAACGAGCACCGCGAGCGGGCGGATCACCAGGAAGAGCACGGGGACGAACCACCACGCGTCCGCGGCGAGCGTGTGCGGCGACAGCATCCCGCCGAGGAGCAGCACGACGCCGACCTCCATGAGTCGCTCGAGCTGCTCGGTGAACCCGAGCGCGGCCTCCGCCATGTACGCCGGCGCCGTCTCGGGCGCGGTCGCCACCTCGTCCCCGCTCGCCGAGCGTGCCGCGGCGCGCACGTCCGGAGGGGCGTCCGCGCCGGTCATCGATTCGGTCGTCCGTCGCTCCTCACGGCGCAGCGCGAATCCCGCCGCGAACACGGCCAGGAAGCCGTAACCCATCACGAGGACTGCGCTGCCGTAGGCGAGCGCGATGAGCCCGAGGGCGAGCAGGTCGTCGAGCCCCACCGCCTCCTTCCGCTCGCGACGGAGCCAGAGCACGACGCGGCTCACGATCCACCCCAGCGCCCACCCGACGCCGAGCCCAGAGGCCACCGCCCAGAGCACGTCGACGGCCAGCCATCGCCACCCGAGCTCGCCGAGCTCGTGAAGCCCTAGCAGGCCGAGGCCGAGCATCACGAACGGAAACGCGGTGCCGTCGTTGAGCGCCGCCTCGCCCGTGAGGGCAAAGCGCAGCCGGTCCCGGTCGGTGGCGTGCTCGACCTGCACGTCGCTGGCGAGCACGGGGTCGGTGGGCGCGAGAATGGCGCCTAACAACACGGCGGCGCCTAACGGTAGCCCAAACCCGTAGACGCCGACTGCCGCGACGAGCGCGACTGTGAGCACCATCGAGACCGTCGCCAGCCGGACCGGTAGGCGCCAGCGCCGGTCGGTGAGAGCCGTGCGGAGTTTGAGGCCGGCGCCGAACAGGGAGATCAGCACGGCCGCTTCGGCGAGCCGCTCGAGCAGCGCCGAGTCGCGAACCGGGTCGAGCCGCACGAGCCCCGCGCCTACGGGACCGAGCGCGACGCCAGCGGCGAGGTAGAGCAGCGCCGTAGTGAGTGGAAGTCGGCGAACCACCGTGCCTGCGGCCACCATGCCCACGAGCAGGGCACCGACGACGACGAACCACAGCGCGCCCCTCACGGCTCGTCGTCGCTCCAGCTCGTCCTGCAGTGCCGCGCCCGACGCGGCCGAACGACAGCCCGGGGTGGGAGTGCCGGGTGGCGCGCCGACTCGTGCGAAGTGTCTGGAGCATGCGGGAGCGGGGCTGCATGGCGTTCGGATGGCGACGCCCCCGATGCTTGGGCACGCTCCGTACCGGCTGCGTTCATTCCGCGCGATGCGCGCGCGCGTGAGCGGCACGTCGTGCCCGAGCCGTACCGACCAGCGCCTAACGCGCGACAGGGTGCGCGCTCGTCGACTCTGACAGTCAGCCTCGATGATCCGCGGGTCCGCCGCGCGTGGGTCCGCTCTTGCGTTAAGCCGCAGCCCCGCCGCAACGGTCTGGGCCTCGCGCTACTGCTGGCGACGTACTTCGTCGGCACCGGCGCGAGCCGATTCTCGGCGGCACGCTGAACCTCGCCGGGAACCTGACCGCGCAGCACGGTGTCGGCGGCAGGCAGAGTGGCGTCGCGGTCCGACGTCGACGCAGAGGCCGTCGCTCAAGCGCGCGACCGCGCCGATGCGGAGGTGCGCGCCCGTCGAGGTATCGGGCGGCACGGCCCCAGCGTGATAGCCGTCTCGACTACCTCCCACACACCGATTTAGGGGGCCCGACCGATATCTTCGGCGGCGCGTACCAACTCCGTTTTGAGCTCGTTCCGCCGCT
>DASUVU010000407.1:0-7399 GCA_036378815.1 Agromyces sp.
GGGCGAGGTGGGCGATGGGTTCATCCTGCAGCTCGCCGACGTCGACATCGCCGCCTGGATGATCAGGACGGTGAAGGATGCCGCGGCCGCCGCGGGCCGCGACCCCGAGTCGCTGTCATTCTGCGTGGCGGCCCCGATGTACATCGGCGACGACCGCGCGCATATGCGCGAGCAGTGCCGGTGGTTCGGCGGGATGGTGGGCAACCACGTCGCCGACATCGTCGCGAAGTACGGCCACCACGGGGCGATCCCCGACGCGCTGGCCGACTACATCGCGGGGATCACGGTCTCCCCGTAGACGCGGAGGGTCTCCTCCTTGTTGTCGTGCTGCAGGTACCCGGCGAACTGGTCGACACCGAGCTCGGCGAGCTGCTTCAGCTTCTCGATGTGCTGGTCGGCCGTGCCGAACAGGCAGAACCGGTCGACGATCTCGTCGGGCACGAACTCGGTGTGCACGTTGCCGGCACGACCATGCTCGTTGTAGTCGTAGCCCTCGCGGCCCTTGATGTAGTCGGTCAGGGCGTCGGGGACGGTGCCGTGCATGCCGTACTTCGCGACGATGTCGGCGACGTGGTTGCCGACCATACCGCCGAACCACCGGCACTGGTCGCGCATGTGCTCCCAGTCGTCGCCGATGTAGAACGGCGCCGCGACGCAGAACTTCACCGACATCGGGTCACGGCCTGCCGCCTCCGCGGCATCCCGCACGTGCTTGATCATCCAGGCGGCGATGTCGACGTCGGCGAGCTGCAGGATGAACCCATCGCCCACCTCGCCCGCCACGGTCAGGGCCATCGGCCCGTAGGCCGCGACCCAGACCTCCAGCTCGGACCCGCGACTCCACGGGAACTGGATGGTCGAGCCGTGGTAGTCGACGGGCCGCGAGTTCGCGAGCTCCCTGATCACGTGGATCGATTCGCGCAGCTCCTTGATCGTCGTCGGCTTGCCGTTCGTGACCCGCACGGCGGAGTCGCCCCGGCCGATGCCGCAGACCGTGCGATTGCCGTACATCTCGTTCAGGGTGGCGAACACCGACGCGGTGACCGTCCAATCGCGCGTAGCCGGGTTCGTCACGAATGGGCCCACCTTGATGCGGTCGGTCTCGGCGAGGATCTGGCTGTAGATGACGTACGGCTCCTGCCACAGGATGTGGGAGTCGAACGTCCACACGTGCGTGAACCCGTGCACCTCGGCGAGCTTCGCGAGCTGCACGGTGCGGGACGCGGGCGGGTTCGTCTGCAGTACTGCCCCGAATTCCATGGGATGTTCCCTTCCGGTGGTCCATGAGCGTCCGACGAGGTCGGACGCGTCTCGAGACCCGCTGTCAGATGAGGTACTGGCTGAGGCCGCGCTTCAGGAAGCGGCCGTCGCCCTTCGCGCCGAGGTACTCGTCGCCGTCGACGACGACCCTGCCCCGCGAGAGCACCGTGTCGACGTGGCCGTCGATCTCGTAGCCCTCCCACGCGGAGTAGTCCATGTTCATGTGGTGGGTCTTCTCGAGCCCGATCGACGTGTGCCCGTTCGGGTCGTAGACGACGATGTCGGCGTCGGCGCCCGGCTGGATGACGCCCTTCGTGCCGTACAGGCCGAACATCCGCGCGGGCGTGGTGCTCGTGAGCTCCACCCACCGCTCGAGCGTGATCTCGCCCGTCACGACGCCCTGGTACATGAGGTCCATGCGGTGCTCGATCGATCCGATGCCGTTGGGGATCTTGCGGAAGTCGCCGAGGCCGAGCTCCTTCTGGTCCTTCATGCAGAACGGGCAGTGGTCGGTCGAGACCATCTGCAGGTCGTTCGTGCGCAGCGCGCGCCACATCGAGGCCTGGTGACCCTCCTCGCGACTGCGCAGCGGCGTCGAGCACACCCACTTCGCGCCCTCGAAGTGCCCCCACTGCTCGCTCTCCGCGCCGAGCTGCTCCTCGAGCGAGAGGTAGAGGTACTGCGGACAGGTCTCGCCGTAGACGTTCTGTCCCGTGTCGCGCGCCCAGGCGAGCTGCTCGACGGCCTGCTTCGCCGACACGTGCACCACGTAGAGCGGCGCGCCCGTGAGCTTGGCGAGCATGATCGCCCGGTGGGTGGCCTCCTCCTCCATCTCCCAGGCGCGGGCGATGCCGTGGTAGTAGGGGTCGGTCTTGCCCTGCTCGACGAGCTGGGCCGCGAGCACGTCGATCGCGGGGCCGTTCTCGGCGTGCATCATCGTGAGCATGCCGGTGTCACGCGAGACCTGCATGGCCTTCAGGACCTGCGCGTCATCCGAGTAGAACACCCCCGGGTACGCCATGAACAGCTTGAAGCTCGACACGCCCTCGTCGGGGAGCCTCCGCATCGCCTCGAGCGACGCGTCGTTCACGTCGCCGACGATCTGGTGGAACCCGTAGTCGATCGCGCAGTTGCCCGCGGCCTTCTCGTGCCACGCCGCGAGGCCGTCTTCGATGCGCTGCCCGTAGGTCTGCACGGCGAAGTCGATGATCGACGTCGTGCCGCCGTGCGCCGCCGCCCGCGTGCCCGATTCGAAGGTGTCGGACGCCTCGGTGCCGCCGAACGGCAACTGCATGTGCGTGTGCGCGTCGATCCCGCCGGGGATCACGTACTTGCCGGTCGCGTCGATGACACGGTCGACGGATGCCGCGACATCCGTGCCCAGCAGCGTGCTGCCGGGCTCCAGCACGGCCCGGATCGTCTCGCCGTCGACGAGGACGTCGGCGGCGGCGCGCCCGGTGGCACTCACCACGGTTCCGCCGGAGATGAGGGTGGTCGTCATGGGTGTGAAGTCTCCTTGTCCGCCGCTCCCCGAGCCTGTCGAGGGGATCGGCATCCCGCGAGGTGTTCGCTTCGACAGGCTCGGCGAACGGTGTGCGCTACGGCTTCGGAATGGCCGTGTAGGAGTCGGGGCGACGGTCGCGGTAGAACTGCCACGTGTTGCGCACCTCGCGGATGAGATCGAGGTCGAGGTCTCGGATCACGACCTCCTCGTGCTCGTCGGAGCCGTAGTCGCCCACGAGGTTGCCGCGCGGGTCGACGAACTGGCTGGACCCGTAGAAGGTGACCGCGAGGTCGCCGTACTCGTTGTCCTCGGTGCCGACCCGGTTCGGAGCGGCGACGAAGTATCCGTTGGCCGCGGCGGCGGCGGGCTGCTCGATCTGCCAGAGGCGGTTCGACAGTGCGGGCTTGGTGGCGTTCGGGTTGAAGACGATCTGGGCGCCGTTCAGGCCCAGCTCGCGCCATCCCTCGGGGAAGTGCCGGTCGTAGCAGATGTACACGCCGACGGGCCCGACCGCGGTGTTGAACACCGGGTAGCCGTGGTTGCCGGGGCGGAAGTAGAACTTCTCCCAGAACTTGTCGAGGTTCGGGATGTGGTGCTTGCGGTACTTGCCGAGGATCGTGCCGTCGGCGTCGACGACGACCGCGGTGTTGTAGTAGACGCCCGGCTGGTCCTCCTCGTAGATCGGCAGGATCATGACCATGCCGAGCTCCTTGGCGAGTGCCGCGAAGCGCTGCACGATCGGGCCGTCGGCCGGCTCGGCGTAGTCGTAGTACTTCACGTCCTCGGTGATGCCGAAGTACGGACCGTAGAACAGCTCCTGGAAGCAGATCACCTGGGCGCCCTGCTCCTTGGCCTCGCGGGCGAACTGCTCGTGCTTGTCGAGCATGGACTCCTTGTCGCCGGTCCAGGTCGTCTGCGTGATGGCTGCTCGGACGATCGTCATTGTGCCTCCTGAGTCGGTCGGCGCCGTTGCCGCGCCCGGTGCGTCGGTGCTCCGGGCGGTGTCAGGGCGTCGAGAGGGGTGTGTCGTCGGGTGCCGAACGGGGGTTCATCTCTTCTGTTATTGTTCGGCGTGAACATTTCTCTTGTGTTTCACTCTGTGACGCTGTGGTTAATGATCATGTCCTGTGCGTCGTGAGGAGGCAACGGTCATGTCGGATATCAGTGTGGATGTCCAGCCGCTGATCACGCGCGGGGCCTTCCCTGACACGAGCCCGCGCGGCATCGCCGGGGTCATCGCGCGCCTGGTCAACACCGGTGAACTCGCCGAAGGCAGGCGCCTGCCCACCGTTCGAGACCTGGCCACCGAACTGGGGGTGAGTCCCGCGACGGTCAGCCAGGCCTGGCAGGCCCTGTCGCGGGCCGGCCTCATCGAGTCGCGCGGCCGAGCCGGCAGCTTCGTGCGGCAGGCCTCGCCGGGCTGGCTCGCACCACGCATGCGCGGCATGGCCCCGCCGCACGACCCTGTGCGCTTCGACCTCTCCCGCGGCACCCCGGATCCGCTGCTCCTGCCGGCGATCGGACCGGCACTGTCCCGCGTCTCGATCCGCGCCGAGACCGGCAGCTACCAGGACGAACCGGTGATCCCGGCGCTCGCCGAGGTGCTCGCCGACGCGATGCCGACGCGACCGGAGGCCCTCATGGTCGTCAACGGTGCGCTCGACGCGATCTCGCGCACGCTCGACGAGGTGGTTCGGTTCGGCGACCGGGTCGTCGTCGAGAGCCCCGGCTTCCCGCCCTTCCTCGACCTGCTCGACGTGCTCGGGGTCGAAGCCGTGCCCGTGCAGCTCGACGAGCACGGCGTGCTGCCCGTCTCGCTCGCACGCGCCCTCCGCCTCCGTCCGGTCGCCGTGCTGCTGCAGCCACGCGCGCAGAATCCCACCGGCGCGTCGATGACGCCCGAGCGCGCCGCCGATCTCGCCCGCGTCATCCGCTCGGCTGCCGATGTCGACGACCTCGTCGTCATCGAGGACGATCACTCCGGCCTCATCTCGACCGAGGGCGACGTCTCGCTCGGCACGTCGCTGCCGGGTCGCGTCGTGCACGTGCGCAGCTTCTCGAAGTCGCACGGCCCCGACCTGCGGATCGCCGCGCTCGGCGGCCCACGCCAGCTGATCGACCGGGTCACCGCCCGCCGCATGCTCGGCCCGGGCTGGACGTCGAGGATGCTGCAGACGATCCTCCTCGACCTGCTGACCGACCCCGCGGCCATCGGCGCCGTGGCGGACGCCCGGCGGCAGTACTACACACGGCAACGGGCGCTCGGTGACGCGCTCAGGGCGCGCGGCGTCGACGTGACTCACGCCGACGGCATCAACCTCTGGATGCCGGTGCTGAGCGAGCGGTCCGCGCTCGTGCAGCTCGCGGCGGCCGGCATCCGCGTGGCAGCGGGGACGCCCTTCCTCGCGGCCACCGAACCGTCGGATGCCGCGAACGGCATACGACCCCGCACGGGCGGCGACTTCGTGCGAGTCACGGTCGGTGCGCTCCGCTCGGGCACCGAGGAGGTCGCGGACGCGTTGGCCGCCGCCGCGCAGCGCCTGGCGGCGCGCGGCTACTGAGCGCCGCTCGTCACGCCTTGACGGGGTTCGGCGCCTTGATGTAGCGATCGGGCGTGATCGTCAGCTCCGCCTGGCCGCCCGTCATCGATCGCAGGTCGAGCACGTAGCGGGCCAACTCGGCCTCGGGCACGCTCGCCACCACTCGGGCCCTGCCGTCGTCGGCGGTCTCGGTCGCGCTCACGCGACCGCGCCGCCCCGACAGGTCGGTGAGCACCGTGCCCTGGAGCTCGGGCGGCACCGTCACGGTGACGGTGGACACGGGCTCGAGCAGCACGGTGCCGGCCTCGGCGAGCGCCGCCTTGACCCCGATCGAGCCGGCAGTGCGGAACGCCATCTCGGACGAGTCCACCGAGTGCGACTTGCCGTCGTACAGCTCGACCCGCACGTCGACGACCGGATGCCCCTGCGGCCCGCCGGTGGCGAGGGCGTCGCGGGCGCCCTTCTCGACGGCCGGGATGTATGCACGGGGGACAGCGCCACCGACCACCGAGTCGACGAACTCGAAGCCCTCCCCGGGAGGAAGCGGCGAGACACGCAACTGCACGACCGCGAACTGCCCGTGACCGCCCGACTGCTTCTTCAGCTTGCCCTCGACATCCGCCGATCCCGCGATCGTCTCCCGGTACGCGACGGGCGCCGGGGCGGTGTCGACGTGCACGCCGAACACCCGCGCGAGGCGCTCGACGGCGACCGCCACGTGCATGTCGCCGAGGCCGCGCAGGATCGTCTGGTCGCCGGCGCGGTCGATGAGCAGCGTCGGGTCCTCGGAAACGAGCCGGGTCAGCGCCGACGACATCTTCTCGTCGTCCGACTGCGACACCGGCGTCAGGCTCACCGCGAAGACGGCCGCCCGGCGCGGCAGCTGTGCCGGACGAGCGGTGCCGCTCGCGCGCGACCAGAGCAGGGAGCCCGACGGCGATCCGGTCAGCTTCGCGACGGCGCCCACTTCGCCCGCCCGCAGCACGTCGACGGGGAGATGCTCCGCGCCGCGCAGCCGGAACAGCCCGTGGATGCGCTCATCGGCGCCGGTGGTCGCGTTGTGCAACCGATCGCTCGGACGGAGCACGCCCGAGAGCACCTTGAGCATCGACACCTGGCCGACGAACGGGTCGGCCACCGTGCGGAACACGTGGACGAGCGTCTCCCCGTCGGGGTTCGGCGTGACCTCGAGCTCTGTTCCACCCTTGCCGTCGTCCCCACCGCCCAGCACGATCCGCGCGTCGCGCTCGAGGGCCGACGGCGACAGCGCGCAGAGCAGGTCGGCGACGCGATCGATTCCGGTCCCGGTGACTCCCGAGCACACGATCACCGGGACGGCCCCGCCCGACGCGACCTCGCGGGCCAGGCTGCGCTCGAGTTCGCCGGCCGACGGCTCCTTCCCCTCGAGGTAGGCCTCGAGCTGCTCGTCGTCGTGCGAGACGATCTCCTCGGTGACGTCGAGGTGCATCCGGTGCTCCTCGTCCGCGATCTCGGCGGGCACGGGAGCGTCGTGATGGTGTCCCGTCTCGTCGTACTCGAGCGCCTGTTCGCTCAGCACATCGGCGACGCCGTGGAACGCCTGCTCCTCGCCGAGCGGCAGTTCGAGGGGCCACAGGTGGTCGCCGAAGGCGGCGCGGAGGTCGGCCAGCACGCGGTGGAAGTCGGCGCGCGCCTTGTCCTCCTGCGTGATCACGACGATGCGCGGAACGCCCGCGGCCTCCGCGGCGCTCCATGCGAACCGGGTACCCGCGGTGACGCCGTCGACCGCGCTCACGACCACCACCGCGGCATCCGCCACCGACAGCGCCGTGTCGAGCGCTCCGACGAAGTCCGCGCGACCCGGAGTGTCGACGAGCGTGAGCGAGCACTCGCCGTCGTCGGCGCGAGGCCATTCGAGGTGGGCGAGCGAGAGCCCGAGGCTCGTCTTCCTGGCGATCTCCTCGGGCTCGTGGTCGCTCACCGTCGTGCCCTGCTCGACGGTCCCCGCCCTCGGGATGGCTCCCGCGCGGTACAGCAGGGCTTCCGCCAAGGTGGTCTTGCCCGAGCCTGCGGCGCCGACGACGGCGATGGTCCGGTGGGTCGAGGTGGAATCCGA